>JAFLCB010000008.1 GCA_017302795.1 Deltaproteobacteria bacterium
CATCGGACTCTTCTTTCTTCATTTGAGTTTTTGTGTGGTAACAAAATTCTCGAACGAGAGAGTCCGTGACTCAATTCTTCAACAGACTTGAGTCCTGGTCCTGTAAACGCTTTTCGTAACTAGCCCACCTTATCAAGACTTGTATCCACAAAAGAGCGAGAAACCGAAAAGTTGGCATGAGGTCGACTACAGTCATTCGATAGAACAACTCCGTTTGGATCCAACAAATCAAATTTTACGCCGCGCAGCCCTCCGCGCTGCCTCGACATTCGTTGAATTTCATTGCGAACACATTTGCAGTTCGGCAATTGAACAAAAAGAGATATGGGTGTTTACTGCAGCTCAGCAGCTTGTAATGAGCCGAACTAAATTTCTGATCAAGGACGATGGTTCGATCCAGGAGATTCCTAATCATTTTCCTTTGAAGGCTCGAATAAAGTTCGTTTATAAAGCAATGATCTCTGCTCTGCGCCCCGGATTTAGCCTGAAGGTACCAGTCGAGTTTTGGCAAGAACTTGGAGTTTTCTTTTCTGCGAGAAACCGAATCATGCATCCGACGAGGACTTCCGACTCTCATATTTCTGATACTGAAAATTGGACGATCCTTCGATTACCCGGAATTTTTACGCAACTTTCATGGCAAATTGTGTGCGCGTCAGCAATTGCACATGAACTGGAGTATGCCGCGCGGTCCGACGAAAAAAAATTGGAAGAGGTATTTATGAAGCTTGAGGAGTTTAAAAAAGAGATATTTCTTCACCTAGAAGTAGACTATGGGTATTATCGATCCATTGCAGCGAATAGAAAAAATCCTTAGTTACGAGGAATATTAGTATTCGGAGCATTTTACTAGGCGAATAGCTATTCATTAATTGTTAGGTATGAATCTATTCCGATTGTAAGCATCGGATTCTTTTTTTGGAAACTGCTGAGTACAATGATCCTTGTTCGCATTTTTCACTATTCTTTAAATCGATACCATTCTTCGTTAACCTTATAGATTTCTTTTTCTAAATCGACTTCAAATACTTTCTGGTTTTCATCCTCAACTGCTTGAGTTTCAGGAATTCCTGACGGAGCTGAGAAAGTGGGCTGACCGGCGTGCCTCACTTTTTCGGATCGAACTTTCTTCATTTTTTCAAAGTCTGATCGAGTCTTTTCGCCGTCCTTAATCTCAAATCCAGAATTCCGATTTTTTACGGATAAATGAGCAGTGAATGCCGATACAGCTATATTCTGTCGTCGCTGGGATATCTCTTCTGAAGTTATGCTTGGAATTGGCTTTCCGGGTTCAATTTCTTGAAGTCTTATAGGTTCATACAATTCTTGAAATTCAGAATAGAAGTCGCTTTTTTCTACGAATCGCAGCAACTCTCGAGACAGACTTTCATCGTCGACCCAGTTTAGATAGGCTTTGTTGTATGTGAATTCAAAAGATTTTTGACCATTTTTCCAGATTCTTTGAACGCTGTCGTATTTGGCCTGGAGAATGTCGTTAGTTATGTAGGCGTTAAGTTCTTCTTTGGTCATTCGTTTTCCCCTGCGAAATCATACTTAGCTCTACAATGATTTTAAAAGTTAAGTTTCCTTTACCGATTTACGTATTGTCCAATATGGCGATCGATAAACGATCGCCCCTTCACCCAATCCCCAATTTCCCTTTCCACGGCCGGCAGAGCTTTAGCGCCTGATCGGGTGTGGTGTCTGGTGAAAGCCATTCCTCGATGTCGTCGGGATTTAGGATCACGGGCATTCGGTCGTGGTACTTACTCATCCATTTATTTGGCTCACATGTGAGCATAGTTGACGCTTTGACCTTTTTTTCTTTGTACGTTTGCTCTCCATATATTCCAGCTATCGACATGACTTTTCGCTCAGGGTCTATGATGCCAGTGAATTCGGCTTCGATCGATTCTCTGGCGAGCGGGCTTGGGCTCGTCACGAGTGGCCTTCGCTCTTGTCCCCGACGTTGGTCGAAACCAGTTGCCTCTTCAAAGCTAGGTTTACAAGCTAAATTCACAAGCTAGATTCACGCCAATTACTTACCGAAATATGGAAAAGTGCCGAAGAGAGAAATGAATGTTGCGACTTCGGCGGTCGGTGGTTTATTGCAGCTTAGTTTTTTGTGTATCGGTCGGTTCGACTGAAGCGATGGCTGATGATCCCCCGGGAAAATATTTATTCGGGCACGACTTTGAGCTAAGCTCTCAACACTTGGCCAATATTGTCCCGCACTTCGACTTGCAGCGGCTGGAGTCCCGCTTTCGGGCAGAACCAGATCTCTGGAAACAGGTCATGACAGAGAAAATTCTGGATGAATACATCACTTACCCAAATTCTCTCGAGACGATTCCCAGTGAGCTTCGGGCGCGCCTGACCAAGGATCTAAATCTAAGTTTGAATCTCATAAATCACGAAGCTCTTCCGATTCAGGTACCCAAAATTGTGTCGTCGCCACAGTACGTGCTGCCGAAGGCCGAATCTACAGGGGTAAAGGTACGAGAACAGGGATTAGCCAAAGCCGAACCGACAGCGGTGCCGACCAAGCGTGCTCTTGAAACTCGTGCCAATGGCTTATTGGTGCCGATTGGTTCTGACTGGCAAGAGTTAGCAAGGCGCTGGCGAGACCTCCCGATCGAAGAAAAGCGTGAAGTGGCAAGATTCGACCGACTGCCCAATCGTGTCATCGCCGACATAATTGAAACGAAAATTCAGGTGCCGGTGAAGTCAACGACACAGTTGGAGGCCTATCTTCAGCCAAAAGCGGATGCGCCGGAATGGATGTCGAGGGTGACCTATTCTCTGGATGGTCGAGACCGAGAGTCGTCGCCCGGAGCTCGTCAAAGCGTAGAGATCGCGCTACGTTCTCCAGTGTCTAGCAAAGAAGATTTTTTTCGTCACCTGGACGAAGTAGCAAAGACGACAGGGCTCAAAACGGAACTCGATTCACCGCAGTTGATGAAACGTAGCAGTGCGGCGACGCACATACATTTTTCGGTGAGCGACCTAGACGAGAAGCCGATGGAAAAGGTGATGCATGCTTGGCGGCGCCTGGTCATGGTTCGCCTGCTGGATGCTGGCGAACAATACGACAGTGTTCTTGAAGAGCCGATCGGCATTCGAGGCAAATGGCTGCAAAATATTTATGATCTCGATCTGAACCGACATCACAGTCTTGTGCGCAAAGTAAATTGGAATCACTATGAACTAAAGGAACATGCGGGAAATGTGAAAGAGGAACTATCAGAAGTTCTGGATCTGCTGGCGATTGATGAAAAACAGGCAATCCAAAAAATGGCGCAAGAAGTGGCCCGCACCACGGCGCGAAACCCGTCAATCTTGGCGCGAATCAAGCGAATTAATCCGCATGTTTTGCAAGATTTTCGCGAGCTAGTTTCTCGAGATGAGTTCGAAAACGGTATCGAACAACTGCTACGAAGCAGGCTTGTGTCAGACCCCACGATAATTCCGTTTCTTCGCTATGCCGACAGACCTCCATCTGAGGAAGTATGGTCCGTTTTCGAACGTTTGCTTCGCAATCCGCCGAGTGCCGTTGTGGCCCATGGGGTTGATTATGTCGTTTTCAATTGGAACCTATACCCGGCGCACCCGATTGCCGACAAATATTTAAGGTTTTTTTTGGCGCATCCCGAGAAGTAGAGCTTTAGAACCGTAACGATGCTGAAAAAGTTAGATAAACTGTCGCCGCAAGTAAAAAAACAAATAGTCTTGAGTCAGGTGGCAGCAGTTGAGAATTCTGAACTCGTCAGTTCCGCGAAAAACGCGTCATTGGTACTTCGTGAAATTGCCTACAGTTTTCGGGATGGAAATTCGAAAGATAAAGAAACGGTCGGTGTCGTTCGAAAATCGATAGAAAGCGTACTTCGACGACGAGAAAAGTTGGATGACCATGACCTCGTTTCTCTGCACGCAGGGGCTTTAAGTCTCAATCCCGATCACGTCGTACCACAGTCGGACCAACCAGTTTTTCGCCGATTGATCCTCGATCAATCCCCTCAGGTACGGGGCGACGCGATGTTCGTGGTTGAAAAGGCTATGGCGCACGAGCTTAAATTTGCCAGTTTCGATGACCCAAGAATGAAACGGTACCATCGAACGACCATGGTCGAAGAGGCAGATCTTATCGCAGAAAGTCGGATGCCAGAGGCTGTTAGTTTAGCAACCAAATTCAGAAGTCATAGCGGCACGATCCTCTTTCGATTTGCAGATCTTCATTCGATTCCCGGTTTCACAGATGAGGCCATTGAATTGCTGTTAGAAACAGATTTAAATAAACTAAAACGCCGCCTAGGAGACGAAGGTTTTGAACCACTGCTTCGTCCAAAAACTTTGGCGGCATTTGAAAAACTGGCCGACGCGGTTGAATCGTCGAAGCGTATTGATTTAAAGGATCTGTTTTTAAAAATAGCGCCCGATTCGGTCGAGACCGTTTTGAAGGGAAGCGGAGAATGGAGTCCCGCATTTGAACAACGAATTCAGGCCCGAATCAGCCGGTTACGACCAGCCGAGGCTGTGCCAACAGCCGTCGCGCAAATGGGTAAAGGACTAGATTCTCTTGCTCCGGCAACAAGCCGTGCGTCCGACAGCGCAGGCGTAACAATGTGCCCTGACTTTTGGGCGAAACTGAAAAAACATCGCCGCATGTAGGTGAAGTGAATTGTGGCTGAAGCCCACGGGGACAAGTATTGCGAGGAGTCGCTACGCCCGATTTTTTTTCGCGTGCCGCAACGGGGAACGCAAAACGGCCCCGGTCGAATAAGCGAAGCTATCAATCAAATCAGCGACCATGATCGCAGTGGTTGGTGAATAGTATGAAATGCGCACTACTTAAAATCTTAATCATTTTTTTGTTGCAAGAAGTAAAGTACTCATTCCATTTCATATTCGATGATCCATGAATATCAATAGTCTTCCGACATTCTTCAAGGCATGGGCGATATTTTATTTTTGACCACTGCACATTCGGGAACTGCCCCATGACAACTGACATCCAAACATTCCTCGCCGGCCCGAGAAAAATTTAAACCAAAAGAAAAAATTAGAACTAATAATATTCTCATTTATCGATGATCCTCACATCTTCTGAGACGGTCAAGAAAGCAACAGGCCCCAATTAATAACGGCCGGCCCCCGGTTATCTTCAATACGAGGATTGAGGACCAATTCTGCGTGCCGAGAACTTTCCAGAGCTTGCCATTAGCAGAATCCGATTTCCATCCGATGGGTTCTTCGGTGCGCTCATTTCCGAAGTGCCTTCGACGTCTCAAATCCTTTTATAAGACTGGCTTCCACAGTTTGATAGCGGCAAGGAAGCCGTTCATTTTTTCGGCGGACCGAAAAAATTTTGTCGCTGACCTTCACCTTTAAATTGATGAGCAGCAGAGAGTCCCTTTTCTGAGAGTTCCGGTAAGCTCCCTCGGGCAAAACGGTGAAGCCTAGTCCCTCTGCTACTGGATCAAGAATTCGACTGATTTGATTAACAAATACTCGGCCATTGATTTCGTTCATTGAGACAAACTCTTTTGCAAAATTGGCGCCCAAAAGCCGTTCTCCTAATAAAAATCCATCGGGATGATTAACAAAACCAAGGCGTTTCAGATCAGCAAAGGTCCGAATTTTCTTTTTCCTGGGTACGATCAGCAGAAGCTGCTCCTCAGAAAAGTTTGTCGCCTCCAGCAGCGCTTCATCTGGCTTTTGGGACATAAAACCCATATCAATTTGTCGATTGAGAAGAAGAGACGGAATCGAAGCATTTGGTGAAACAGTCAGTGAAACTTTAAGGCCAGGATGAGATTTGGCTAATTCTAGCAGAACATCAAACAGCCGAAGACCGAAACTTCCGGGACTCGCGTATCGACATTCGCCGACATAAGGATCATCAGTTCCAATATCGACCTTAACGGCTTCGTATTCATGAAAAAGCTTTTTACTATATTCGACGAGAAGTCGTCCGCTCTCGGTGATGGTAAAACTTTTTCCCGTTCTTTGAATAAGTTCAGTTTGAAAGTGCGCTTCTAGCTTTTTTATGTGCTGCGAAACGCCAGGCTGAGTCATGTGCAGCCGAAGTGCCGTTCTTGTAAAATGGCCGGTTTCGATAAGAGTTAAAAAGGTTCGTAAGAAGTCTGGATTTATCATAACGAGTAATTATCAATATCAGAATTTTTGATAATTTCAAGTTTGTTCTTATTACGGGTAATTCTCCGGCTCACAAGGGGGATTTCAAATGAATACCAGGATTTTTAAGAGAAGTATTTTGCTCGCTGCTACTTTATTTGCCACCATCACTTCGACAGTCACCTGGGCTCAGCCGACCGATACCGAGGTGACCGATTTCGCGTTACATTGGTTCAAAAGTTTTGATCAGAATGCACCGGTTCAGGACTTCCTAAATAAAATTGAAGCGAACGACTTGGAAATGACATTTCCAGAAAAAACTCTGCGGTCACATCAGGAGTTTCAAGAATGGTATTCCGGTGTCCAGCGCGATGTGCGCCAAGCCGAGCATTTGATCCAATCGGTCGTTATAAATAAAAAAAGCAAAGATGAAATCTGGGCGACCGTGCGAGTTGTTTGGAATGCCGAGAAGTTTAATGGCGAAAAAGTCGAGTTTCACGCCCGTCAAAAATGGACGCTCACTTTTCGAGATGCAACTTTAAGAATTAAAAATTATTTTGTTGAAGAGGACCTGCCGCAACGAAATGAACCGCAAGTTCTATTCTCTGTAAAATCCGCACTGGATTCAGAACTCGTTTGTACTTGTCATGGAGGTCCTGGTGGCTATCCCTATCGATGTCCGCCAGTGAAAAAGACATGCTATGGGGGGCCTGGCTATTACCCGTATGACTGCATGGTATGTCCAGAATAGACAAGACAAAGGCAACATCGGGACCCAGGACCCTTGAGGTTAAAAGTCGCTGCTGTCTTAAATATAATTTTGACGAGTTTGTGGACCCTCAGCACTTTTTTTCGCAATGAATCACACATCCAATCGACATCAAATTAAAGAGGGAGATACTTGTGAAAATTTTAATGGCAGTCATGGGCCTATTGGTCGCATCTCAAAGTTACGCTTCTGACTATGGCGACAAACAATGCAAAATCGTTTTGGTAGTCGCTGAAAATGTCATCACTGGCGGATCGGGCAGTTTTTACGAAGCTAAAGTCGCCGTCAGTAAAGATCTTCTCTCGCAGCAATACCAAGGTGCCTTTGTCCGGCTTCAATACAACGGCAATGGTCCCGCTAACGACGGGGCGGGGCCTGCGCAGCCGATTTCAAGCGAAGACAGCGGTCGCTATGTGACCTACTTGTTCAAGTTGCCTTTCGGTGCAGCCTACCGCAGTGACACTTTAAGGTTGATTCCGTATATTTCTAACGGCATCGACCGGCTTTTTGATAACAATTTTGGTGAAGGCGAAGTTTTGCTTGAGCGAGCAAGTAACTGGCGCTTCAATCAAGGTAGTTGCGCTCTCAATTGATTCGGAAGATTCACGTGACTTGCGGGCTTTACGGCTCCATACACGCTGAAGTTTTGGCTCTCATGAGGCAGGCGAAGGCCGTTTCTGAATCAGGCAATCTCTTCCCTGGCGCAGAATAAGCAGCGTGTGCGACATTATCCAAGTTTCAGTGAGCAACGGTTGGAGAACAAGAGATGAGAAAAATAATTTTTGCATTTAGTTTTGTGTTGGCTGTCAACGCTGCGCAGGCCACGGATTCAAAATACGATCCCTATCTTTTGGCGACCGAACAGAAATCGGAGTATACGAACTATTTAAAAAGTTTGTTTGATCAAGCTGAGTCCGTACCTGTTGACAAGGCATTGTCCAGGCCGAATCTCAAAAAAGGCTTACCAGGCTATAACTTCCGTTCTGAAATTAATCGACAAGCGAAATCGAGCGGTGTCAATTTTGCGGGTGAGTGGACCTTAGTTGTGGTTGGTTGTGGCACTGGTTGCGCTAAATACTTTCTCGTGCACTCAAAAACAGGAAAAGTGATAGATCCGGATTTGATGTCTACGAATGGAATTCCTTTGTTTGTGAAAGATAAAAACATTTTGGTAACCCAGGGTTCTGTTGAGGCTCCAACGCTCGATGAGGCCAAGAAAGGAGCATGGGGTGGGCCGAAAGCCTGGCGATGGAATGGAAAGAGCTTCAAAGAGATTGCACTCTAGGTTTTTGGTTGCGTAGAAACCACTTCGATTTTTAGCGCCTGCGCCCATCAGGAACGGGCGCCTGGCGGTCAACTTATAAAATCCGCCTCAGAAGGCGCTACTCATCTGGACGGGGCCTCGGGCGACCTACAACGGTTTTGTGTCGCCGTATTTCAGTAAAAGTAACTTGAGTCGGACGCCGGTCCTGACCACGCGAATTCGGAAGTGTTGGTTCTTCCCGAAATCTCGCCGTTAATGAACCTGCTGGCTTTTAGTCGAACGGTCTACCGGTTGGCCGCCAAAAGGTGACCTGCCCGGGTTACCTAAAACATCCTGAAATTGTAAGCGCTTTTCAGAAGCCGACGTACGATAGCGACAAAAGCTTCGTCGTCGATCCCTTTCGCTTTTATTTCAGCCGGAACATTGACGTAATATGGATTTACCGTCTCGCTGTGATCGGCGTCGTCAAAACGTGACCAGAACAAGCAGTCATGCTTCGCCGTTGCCGCTTTGTCATTGTAAAGCACCAACTGAAATTCTCTGAAACCACCTAACATTGTCATATTGTCTTTATTGGCGGAACCTGTCACCAAAGCTGACTGACCTCGGATGGATCCCATGGCTGCGCGACCATCGGTCGCGACGACTTTCATTTCATTCGAAAATTGGCCACATTTGTTTCGTTCTGCTCGCAGAACCCCATCGATCGAAATTCCCTTCAAATGGTATTCGGGAGACAAATTTACGCCCATTGTTTTGTTGGCGTCGGCCAGGGCTGCAACGAAAGTTCGTGGCGGTTTATTCCACTTAATTTGAACTCGGGAACCATAGATTGCGAGATCTGCCAAGAAAGCGACATTCGGAATATGCGCAAATGGTTTCGCTGGATTCAAAGGGTCCGCCAAGTCCGACAAAAGGACATAAAGTTCCAACTGTGTATTTCGACTCAAAGCTGATTTTAACGTTTCAATGATCAAGGGATCATAGAGAAACTGATCACTGATAATGATTTGTTTCTTGGCGTTCAACAAAAGGAAAATGTCTTGAACTTGAGGAGTTCGAATAGAACCCGTCAGATCGTTTTGGCCCACTTGGATCGTCGTTGTTCCTTTATTCAGTGTCGGGACATTGATTTTGTTGAGATAATTATTTTGAGAGCGATTCAAAACATCGATCGGCGCCAGCATCCCTTGAATCATCGCGTTGGCCTGTGCGCCGACAGCCCCCTTTTTTCCTTTTATGTAGGCATTCTGCATATAGGCTCTGCCGTTCCCAGTCATTTCCAATGAAATGGCGGCCGCAAGATCATGATAATACGAGTCGAGAATTACAGGAACAACTGGTCCTTGGACTTTGGCGACTTCGTCATAAGAAACTCCGCCAGATGTATCTGTGAGATTTTTAGATCCGACGAAAGCAATACCCGTCTGAGGATTTTTTCCGTCCACCACAATGACTTTTGAGTGATCTGATTTGGCTTTTGGAAATACACGGACTTTATCTTTGATTCCATCCTTCTGCGATATGTTTCTAACTAAATCATCGCTGATCATAAGGTCCACGAAATTAGGAAGCGAAGTTCGTTTCAAAAAGATATTCGGTGGCATCAATAAGATTCGATCTTCAGGAAACTTTTCGGCGTAGGCTCGCAGAAAGTTATAAGCCACCGTCATTTCTTTGCCATAACCCATGGTGTTCCATCGATCCGTCATCATGTAGACATGCATATTGGGATTCTTTTGCACAAGATCGATCAGGCGCTTTGCCATAAACGTTCCAGCGCTAGCTCCAAAGAAATAGATGTCGATGAAAACACTTTCTTTGGCATTTGAAATTGCACTGTAGATCTCTCCGAAAATATTCTTTTCACCATTGCCAACGATGGATGCATTGTACAATTGGTGAAAATCAGAACTTTTCGGATCTAACGATGTCGGAAAACCTTCTTCTTTAGTGAAGAGTCGATGAATCGCTTGGCGATCAGTTAAAATAGTTTTGAAATCTTCGACGCTCATATCAACGTAAGCTTTTCCGTCAATTCGATTCTTTCCTGTAAGAATTCGATTTGTCAGCGGAGCTAAATAGTTCACAATTCCCGCGCCATAGGAATTTTGTGTTAAAAGTTCAACCTGATTTCCTCCGATGTTGCCCTCGTAGGACATGACACTCGCTGGAGGCAGAAAAGATTTGTCGTTGATCATAGATTGGGCTGCGTCAACCATTTGGCGAAGCTGGTTGTTCATGCAACTCAACTGCACATTTGCAATTTGGGTCACGCTCGCTAGGCAACTTTTCAAGCCGGCAACTTGGGACGAACCAATAGCTGCCATTTCGGATGCACGCTTTTGGTAGATCGTTCCCGACATCAATGGGTTTTCACTAATTTCTGAAAACCAGCTGGTCAGAGAATGAAAGTAGAATTCAATCGCAGAACGGCCTTTGGTCGCTTGTTTTGTATAAAAATAATGGGCGGCCAACTCAATAATTTGCCGATTGCGAATTGAATTCTTTAAGCTAGAGTAGGCTCGCTTCATATAGGTAGGCTCATAAGCGTTGACGACGCGAATCCATTGAGTCAGCGCATCTTGGCGCTCAAGGTCAGAAAGATCTTTGGTGACATCCGCGAATTCAGTGTTCACGCGTTCTCGGTTGTAAAGGGCACGCTGAACCCCTGTCTGCGCCGAGCTCGATAGAGCTATTGATAAAGTGACCGCCAGCGAAAGAATTAGGTTAAACGTTTTCATCTTAATTTCCTTGCTGCTTTGTTGTCAGGAGTTTGGAAACGATTTGTTCTAACATCGCCGGTGAGATCGAACTGAGGGCTTCAACCTTGGCCAGACCCTGGCTTTTCAATGTTTTCTGCTGCTCCTGAATTGCTGCTTGAATTGCTTTATTGATCTCTGTTTGAAATTGCTGGTCGATGTCTGGCTTGTTGATGAAGCCAAGGCGCGTGCCCGGAAAGTTTGGAAGACCCACGGAAAGGAAAAGATCTAAGCTTGAGACCCCCTGGTTTTCTAGGTCAGCAGCCAAGTTTAGAATATTGAAAACCACGTCAACTTTGTTTCTGGCGATACCAGTTGGCGTACCGACCAGCCTCGGAGTGAGTTTCGAATAGTTTGCGATATCTTTTGGCCGAATCCATTTCCCATCTTTGAAAGTTCCGATAGGTCCGAACTCGATTAGCATTTTTCCAGTCGATGAAGCGAGAGGTTGCTCGATGGTCAGCAATGCCGTCGGCATACCATCGGTGGTCAGTCCAAGGTTCGATTTATCAAAAGCCGGGAATTCGATTCGTTTGAAAGAAATTTGGTCATTGGATTGCTCAAACGGAAGTGAACTGTTAACCGGAAGACCTACAACAGCCTGTGCAATCCACATTGAATCTTGGGGTGCGGGATTGACTTTCAGATTGATTACTAATGAAACGAAAAAGGGTTCGGCGCCACCTTTTAAGTATTCGCCATTCAGGCGAGATGCCATGCCCTGATAGATGTCATTCAGAACTATGCTTTGATCGTCCGCATGAATATCTCCAGCGTCAGGCATGTTTTCAACCAGGCTGACTCGGTCGGTTGGATATAGAATTCTAGCTGTCACTTGGTTGCCAGCCCGGCGTTCTGCCAAGATGCGGGAAATCATCGGCGCAACATGAATTTGGAAATCCATCGTGCGAGTGATTTGCGCCTGGTCCAAATTGACTTTTAACCGGTCGCTAAATTGTTTCAATGATTTGGCCAACTCGGTCTGTAGGTTGACTCCCACTAAGGACTTCTCGACAAACAAGGAGCGCAATAAAGATGACTGAGACTCTGCTACTGACTTTGTAATGGCGTCTTTCACCCGGCCGTTGGCGGTGTCCGCTGTGAGGATTTGATCGATTGTCATTTGCGCGTTGAGTTCTGGAGCGACCGAGCGCACAACGAAAATGCCGTATTCATAGTTGTCAGAATCGGCGTGAGCGCGGAAGGCAAAGCTCATAAATAAGATTGCGGCGATGAGTACTTTAGAAAGCAATGCCATACTGGACTCTCCTCCATTTAAAATGGAACTACTTCTGGAAATGCAAAGCATGGCCTCACCTTCTGGCAGCCAAATTGATTTGACAGTGAGCCCTGCTTGGATGGCGATCCAGAGGGACAATTTATTCCAACAGCTGCCAAAACCTTGGACGGTGCCTTGGAGGGGTGTCCAATTCTTGGCCACAGTCTTTTTTGGCTGCAGGACCCAGGCTCTGGATTCATACGACAGCAGTGAAATTGTTCGTCCTACTAGCGATGTATTGGGAATGTTAATTCCAGAACTTGCAGCGACGTCGACGGGCTTACAATTATCGACACTGCAGCTGAGTTTCAACGACAGGATCAGCTTAGTATTGAAGGCAGAGAACTCTTCTGCTGATCGCGCTGCCGTCATTCAAACTCTTGGCTTTGATTCGATTAAAGTCCGCAATAAGATCATCGCAGCCATTTCTGCCCATCGGAGGCGCTGTAAAGTTCGTGTAACGACCGGTGTATATCGAGTCGCCATTAAAGTTCACAGCGTACGTGTATTGACCAATAGGCCCAGCGCTCTCGTTTCCTCTCAAAGACTAATCTGCAGTTCTGCTTGATTGGCGACCAAAACCAAATTGTCCGCTTCGGCGCCATGGATCTATCAGCACGAGCGTTTTAATCAGGATTCTCAATTGGCGGCTGGCCGTCCCCGTTTGTGCCGAAGCCCCGTGCCAGTCCGAGCTGTGAGCGGCAATTGGTCGGGAAAGCGCAACGACCCGACCAAAGAGACCTTTAAACGCTTCAAAACGCTCGTCTCAAGTGTTTCGATGCAGCGTCAGCATCTAATCTATTTGATGGACAGTGTTCATTGGCAGGGGCAAATTGCACAAATGGTTTCGCAAAATACATCAGCAAAGAGGGTAAAGCTAAAGCTCAGCTCATTTGAGGATTATGTCGGTTGGGCACTTAAAAAACTAACCGAGGAGATACCTGGATTATCAATTGGTCCTTTAGTTTCTGAGAACAGCCAAGGTACCTATCGTCGCGTTACGTATGAACTCGAGCACAAGCACAGAAAAGTTAGTTTAGATTTTGAAATGGAATCGAACTTCGAATGGTACACGGGCAACAAGCAAGACGACCCAGACTGGGTCTATTCTCCAGCTCAGTGCGAGTATCAAATTTGGGGTGGAGTTCAAAGACTCGCTCAAAAATTGAATGCGCGCTAAAGTCACTAACAAAATTGAGGCCTAGCTGTAGCGGCGAGGCTCCAGATTTAAGGGCAATTGTTCAGTGACATCGATAGAACCATTTGCTGCCGGTTTTCACTAGCTTGTGGCAGTCCTGACAAAAATAACTATTGATGTTAATGTGGATCTTGGTCGAGTCGGGTTGGAGCGCAAGTACGCCGATACGAAAGTATGTCAAATCGCGATCGCGGCATGGCGTTCCGCACCCTGATCCACATGATTTTCAACATCGCATTGCTTGCGGTTACTAATTTAAACGTAGCCGCAGCACATACAGATGAATTTTACTCTGAACTTAAAAATGTACCACGTGCAATGGAGCAGTACGAGTCGACAAAAGAGGCGGTGATCGATTTGATGGAACGATTTCCACCCGATAAGTATGTTTATGTCGGCATCGGAAAAAGTCCGACTCCGATTATCGCATTTATAAAGGCGATTGGCGGTGCGGAAGCCGCGCAGTCGTTACCATTGACGGGAATCGGTCCCCATGGATCTTTTAAAAAGAATGAACCTCAAAGTATTGCGAAGCTTCACCAGCATTTGTCAGAGTTTCTGCCCAATATCGAAAACCTCGGCGGGAAGAAGCTGGTGATTCTTGATTTCGCAGATTCCGCGACCAGCCTCGAATTTGCGGCGCAAGAAATTAGGAATTTTCTCGATGCCTCCTATCCGCAGCAGAAGATCGAACTCGAAGTAGTTGGAATTCCAAACTGGTTTTCGGCCAAACGGCTTCGAACAAAGGGATTTCACGTTCTAAAAGTAAATCGAGACCTTCGCAGAAGTTTAACCAATCATGAGTACAAGAGTCTTCACGAGTTTGAGGATTACGACGATAGCCCGAGTTCTCCATACAAAAGGCCAGCTCGCCGTTCAACAGAATTTCTGAAAGACAAAGCGCGCAACACTAAATATATAGTAAATGGCGTATCTGTGGGCCCCCCGGCCGAAGTTCTTGCTGCCAAGGAACGTGATATCTCGGTCCGACGAGGTTTTGACAATCTCGTGTTTGGTTACCAGCAGCGTGCCGCCAACGACAGAAAACTTATAAAGCTTCTTCAAAAAAAACACCCCGTCTTTTTCGGCCATCTCAGCTCCATCGAATCGATTCCGCCGGTGGCTACGACGTCGACTTGCATCCGGTGGTTCCAAGCTCTAATTTCGGCTCCAAGGTAATATTACTTGGTATAACGATGAGTGGCGGACAAACGTAGCCGCATCTTCGGCTCCCGCACAACCTGAGACCTCGCATCCTACATGGAATTCGACGACTGCCTCGAGTTGTGACAAAATTATCCAGATTATCTAGAGTAACATCGCCGTACAAATACAAATCTCCGTGGAGCCTGGGTGCTTTTGACATTTTATCCGATTTGAAGCTCGAGCCTCACTCTAAAATCGTTTTGGCCGGGCGTGGATCGACAAAGATGATCTTTCTGAAGCGCTAGGTGAATGCGTACGCCGCGAAGTCGACGACCTCGCTTTTTATAAGTTCTGAAACCACCTTTTGCTGGTTCTAAGTTGAATTGATTTAATTCATTTAGAATGTGATTCGCGTCAACAGGACGCGAAAATCCCACGGGGGATTATCTTGGCCGAGATGACTGCGTAGAATTCCACTGACTGAGCCGCCGATATATGCGCAGGCACCGTTGAATGTTGTGCTGGTAGGACCGGTCGACGCAAACAATTTGGGAGAGCCGTTCTCCGTTTCTATTTGCCCGGTCGAAAGATCGGAAAACTTGTAAACGCGACAGCCGCGATAGTTCGCCTGAGCGTCTTCTGTTGGGGTCACAAGTAGATAGACTCCCGTTGCGGTCTCAGCAATGGCCGGTGCGGCAAACCCGTTAAACTTCGGGTCAACAGCCGCTGAATCCGATTTTGAAAATATCTTGTTTACAAAAATCCAACTCGCTGCATTCGTAACATTGCAGGGGCTGGCGCATTTCAACAAAACGACCCATCGATCTCTATCGGTTATGTCTGAAACACTGTTGAATTTCTCACATTGCAAGGCCAAGTATAGGAAGCCAGCCGTGGCGTAGAATGATGGCTCGGCAATTATGCATTTATTCAAGGTCGAACTGATTTCGGTATCGGCACGGATAGAAGCAATCGTCGTCAAGGGTGGCAGTGTAGGCGATGCCGGGTTACTGTTGTTCACATCATAGAGGTAGCTCGTCATCAGTTTTGTCGTCGCTGCGTTTAGCAATTCCTGTGGTGATGAGCCTGATTTGTAAGACAACCAAGAGTGTTCAAAATATAATGTGCCGTTAATCTTTAAAACAGTTTGCCATATCAGCTTCCATTTCTGGTTCGCTGCAGCTGCCGGGTCGAAGATCAAAGACGATGTTTCATGCACCCAGGTCCCTGCGTTCAGCGGCGGAGGTAGAAACGATAGATCGACGTCCTTAAATTGATTGACCGCGCCAGCGTCGACCCAGGTTTCGCCATTGTCAGAAGAGGAAGCCAGTCGTATGTGAACAGATATCGGATTCTGAGTTGGCCAAAGGACAGAGTTATCTACGGTCGAATAGCTCATCCACAACTTTCCTGTGGAAGGGTCTCTTGTGACCGAGGGGTCAAAGATGCCACCGCTGCCAACACCAGGGAAAGACAGAGATTTCACTTCAAGTGGTAGCGTCCCTTGTGTTTCAGGGGTCGATCTCGGGCTTTCACTTTCTGGATTCGAACAATTGACGAAAGACAGCACGCAAAAAACAACGATCGAAAATGCGGTCCATCGCCACACGAATTTCATCTTGCCCCCAGGAGTCCATTATGAACTCGGAGGCAAAAGGTCATCAAGTCCCGTTTTTTATAGGGTAACAGTTCCCTTTCTGTTCCGTTTTGGGCCGAGAGCGGCCCAAAACGGAACAGAAAGGGAACTGTTATCAAAATCCAAACACGATCGATTAAAAGCCCAATTCTTTTACCAGATCTACGAATGCGTCGCCGGCAATTGATAGATTGTCCAAAATAAATTTCTTATAAGTTGCTGGAGCAATCAAGGAGGCGGGCCCCATTAAGCAAGCTCCTTTGGCTTTGGAAACAGCGACTTCCACTTCAGCAAAGTGGATTTTTTTTGTCCATCCTGAACGTAGGCAACGGCGATAATAGACAAATCTGTTTGCAGAGTGCTCAAGAGGCCACAATCGGCCTGGTTTTGTTCGAAGCTCTCGATGGACTTATCGAGATCACGGGCCACAGTTAGAATTGCGGGCGGAACCTTCATGCCAGTAAGGCGGTTCTCGACACTCGACGGGGCTGCGAAGGCCGAAATAGAAATGAAGCTTGCTAGAAATCCGATAAGAGTTACGATTTTCATTTTTGTTCTCCGCTAATTTAATTGTTCAGCGTTATTTGTTTAAACGATTTAGATATCCGCGCAGTTTATCCGAGAAACTTATAAATATCTCCTGATCGTTTTCGCACGCTCAAGATTTGCAATCCCGCCCCTCATTGATAGAAATTCCTACAGGGACGAACGCCGTAAATGGTCACGATCTAGTGCGCTTAAACAATCGGACGTGTTGCAGTAGTCGCCGCTGAGGCGTCCTTTGGAAGCGGGTAAGATGCGCGCACCGTGACATGCAGATTCGCGAGCTCGAATTCGCCTCATTCTAATTTCGGTCGGCAGACACACGAAAACGGCAAATTAAATAGTGAGAGGAAGGGGTCACTCCAGGAAGAGGATTGTCGCAAATTCCGAAAAGACATGCTACGACCAACCCATGCACTTTTTTAATTTAGACGGCATGATCGAGGACCTAAAGGCTGACCGGCTTACCGAGGGTCAGTATTTCAGGTATCTTGTTGGTTACTTCGCAGTGGTAGGGTTTCCGACGGAAATTTTCTCAATTAGCGAGCAAGCGAAGAAAGCGCCAGATGCCTTATTTATGCTGATCGGCTACGGGATCGGTTTTGGTCTTCTCTATTGGTTTTTGAGTTCCATTTATCAAGCAAACCGCGGCGAGCATGGGAAAAACTTTTTCCTTCGCTACTTCATGCTTTCATGGGTCGTTGGGTTTCGTAGCTTTTCTGCAACGTTCCCGTTTAGTGTTATTCTGTGGTATGTTGTTAAGTTTGAAGTTGTAAGCCCGGCGTCCTGGATTGTGCTATTCCTTATCGGAACTGTACTGGTCAGTTTTTTGGCCGGACTGATTTACTACTTAACTAAAATGCACACAGCGTTTCGTGCTCTTGCTGAGCATGATCAGCTCACGAGTGTCGCTGCGAGAGAAGTCCGATAACTACTTTTCCATATAGGTAGCCAAGAAGCCTGCGCATCCGTCTTTCACGACATGTGGAGTGATCGCTTTCACTCGACTATTTTTCGCGCTGAATCTTGTAATAGGCACCTGGAGTAAATGGACCAAAGTTTTGTTCCAATCCGTCCGCCCATTTTACAGTTAGTTCTACTTTTGTGACTTCGTCAGAAGTTTTTGCCGTTTCCAAGCCGAAGTGAATCCGAGGATCCGAGAAGGCAAGAAACCCAGTTTTTCCGTTTTGATACCAGTGATAGCGAGAGACTCCTTGGTGTTTGGCCTCGAAACGCGCCCCCATAGAAAGGTTCTGCGGCGAGATTATTTCGAAACCAACCCAGTTCAACAGTCGGCCCGTGGAATTTATTTGATTCTCGAGCATGACGTACGGACTTCCTTGAGTCGATATCAAGAGATCCATAGCTCCATTGTTATCGTAATCTATCAATGCGACAGCCCTGCCGTCCCATACCTCAATATCAGGGCTACCGCCAGTCGCGTATCGATAGCGAGCATTCTTTGCGTCTTTCAAAAAAAGACAGTCAACTTGATGTGCGCCGAAATCCTTTTGATCGTCGAGATACTTGAAAAGACTCTCTGAGCTTGGGCCTTGGGCAAGCACAGACGATGGCACATTTCCTGTGGACATCAATTTGAAGTAGTTGGCATCCTTTTTTTTGAACGCCGCCTTCGACGATCGAGTCACCATGCCGTTGGCAACATAGATATCTTGATGCCCGTCAAGGTTGAAGTCCGCAAAGCCAGCGCCCCAAGCCCAATCACATTTGCCGCCCTCACGCTCTAGCTGCTTATCGACTAACCGATTGGACGTCGGATCAAACTCCCACATAAAGTTCCCGCGCACTTTGTGCTGCAGATCGTAGACATTGGTCAAGTACACCATGGGACGGTCCGATTCCCAATGGCCGAAAGAGACGTTCATGCTACTGCGATCGTCTCGAATCGTGATCTCGTCTGTAATATCGCGAAATTTCTGGTCACCTAGCTCAAGATAAAAGTCGTCGCCAAAGTCATTGCCTGTAACCAAAATCGGTTTTCCAGTTCCCATTATGTCGGCCAATCCGACATCCCAAGTCCAAGTACCATAGGGCTCAGTGAAGACAGTGGGATCTTCAGTAAAATTTCCTCTTCGATTAAGATACACGGTATCGCGCCCGCCATTTTTGGCATGGCCGAAGTTGTCTGGCCCAAAATAAAAAAGATTTTCTACCTTTTCCAAATCAATTTCTGCCGGAAAGAATCGAGCAACATAAAGATCCATCCACCCATCGCGATTGTAGTCGACGGGAAGTGCTACGATCGAGTTTCGACAGTCTTTTTCAAAGCCGGCCGCGTTCGTTGTGTTTTCAAAACGGCCGCCAAGGTTTCTATATAGCTGCAAGCAGCCCGGCCCGGTCACAAGTAAATCGACTTTCCCATCATTATCATAGTCAAACGGCGTCACTGCCTGGGGAATGATTTTGCCGGTGAACTTTTTAAGTCCCCAGCTTTCCGCGTGATCGACAAAGCCCTTACCTTGGTTGTTGATTAACAATTGATTCGAGCCAACGCGCTGGTTGCTATCAAAAAGAAACATA
This sequence comes from Deltaproteobacteria bacterium, assembly GCA_017302795.1. Taxonomy (GTDB): domain Bacteria; phylum Bdellovibrionota; class Bdellovibrionia; order Bdellovibrionales; family JAMPXM01. The sequence continues at coordinate 19,274 of JAFLCB010000008.1, forward strand.
TCCATCCAGCCGTCGCCATTGAAATCTCGCACCGTGACTCCAGGTCCGACCCACTGAAGCCGCAGCTGATTTTTTAACTTAGCGTCCGCGTCTGGATCGTTCACCTGAAACCGAACTCCAAGACGCTCGTTGACCCGCTTAAAATTAGGCGGTTCTTGAAAGTTGCTGGGTTGTCGATCGCGCGTGTCCTGATAGTTCGCCCTAGATTCTGACCAGCTTTTATAAAAACCGAGTCCGGTAAATAGCGGCAGCGCCCAAACGAGTGACGACGTCGTAGCCAACTTGCGAAAACTACCTAGCCAGTTTGAGTTCATTGCGCGAACCCAAGGCATTGCAAGGCACACAATAGTAAGCGCGTAGAAGTTACTGAAACCGACAAATTGGTGACGCATGATCGCATCGATTCCGGCAACAGCAAAAGTGTAGAATATTCGTCCTCGCAAGGAACCAGGCGCGGTTCCCGGATCGGTGATCATATGAAATGTGAAAATAAAAAACGACGGTGCAAGCATAGGTAGGAACGCCAAACTCAACGGCACATGACCGATCCAAGATCGAAGAATCGCAAAGAAGCCAAACGAAAATACCCAGGCTATCGCGATCGGCAACACTTTGGCGTAGCTTGAAACAAAAATCCCGACGACAGTAAATAGGACGTAAAGCCACGTGTCAAAGTTAAATGCCTTAGGCGCTCCCGCCACCAGGCCCGGGAATGCCAAAAGAACAAGTACGACTCCTGCGTTTGCAGGGTTGAGCAAATGTTTTCTGTCCACTGTTAAAAATGCTTTCGAAAAAACAGCAAATGTGATGGCGATAAGATAGATTCCGTAATGAGGAGTATCGATGAGGATGGAGGTCGCAAGGGCCGCGATCACTGGTGTAAAGGGAAACTTGATTTGTTTGAACCAGACACGCCCAAGCACAATGTCAATCACCACACCCAAAAGCACAATATCGAAAACCCAAGAGGAAGGCCGTTCAAAAGCACCAAACTTTACGGCTAAGGTAGCATAACAAGACAGTGCTAAGATTTGGAAAGCACGCGGGTCGATTGCACGAATTTGCCAGTACGCTGATTTATTTCCGTTGAACATTATGATTCCTGACCACAAATATTTATCTCCTGCCAATTCCCTTCATGGTTCCAGTAGAATTGCGATAATGCAAAACCAGATTGGCGCGGCGCCTCTCGACCTTAGGTTAGCTGTTAACTACCGGCATTTTTTTGTTAAATGAACTTAATGACTTCTCGAATTTATCTAATTTCTTCGCTACAAAGTTGACAAGCTTCTGTGCGCCGTCGATCGAAAGCCTTCTAAATAACGCTTGAGGCCCACTCTAAACTAGTTCGAAGCGCATAAGTTTGACCCAGTTTGAGATGGAATACTTGTCGCATCGCTTTACTTGTCCGAGACCAGTGGAGGACCATGCGACCTGAGACACCGGTGTATTCGAATTTCAATGTTCAGCTTTCGACTGGTTTTTTGTCAAGTCTTGACCTCGCAATAACTCTTTGTGCCGAAGAGGTTTGTCCGACCCTGCAATCAAGCGCAAAACGTCTTCATTGGCCAGTTAGAGACCCAGCATATGTCCCTGCAGACCAGAAGGCTGAGGCCTTTAGATCAGGAAGAAATGAAATCAAAGAAAAGCTTTTAGGACTGGCAGAAGTCATTGCAAATGATTTCCGGCATGAATAGCGTTTAAGAGTTGCACTCAAATTCCGACGGAGATCCATGCGTTTACTGCTGAGCTTGGTTCTGACATTTTCTCTGACTATTTCGTTAGCGGAAGAATTTTTTCCGGCCGAGCACTGCGTGGCTGAAACGCAAGAAACCGATCTCAATCAGATGACTGTAAGCCGTTCGAATTCCTATCCAAAGGATCTAAAAGACTCTCACAATCATGACTGTTCTTGCCCTGTTCATGGACCAGGTTGCGTGCATACGAATACCGTGGCAATTGCGCCTGAGGGAAAGTTGTTTGATCATCTCACGCAAAATGAAGTTTCGAAAATGGCATATACTGACCGCGATCAAATGAAAAAGAACGGGCCCTATTTAGACGAGCCCTTTCAGCCACCCAGAGTATAAAGCGGTTCGCGGCTTAGCCGCTTCGCCCTCGAGGCGAAGTAGCATGATTTTCTGCTTTGAAGACTTTGGGGGTTAGCTTGTTAGATTCCGTCATTCGATTCGCACTCAATCATCGATTTTTAGTGATCGCTCTTACGGCGATGCTTGTCGTTTACGGATCGATGACTGCCCTGGAACTAACTATTGATGTTTTTCCTGATATTACGAAGCCGACTGTCACGATCATGACTGAATCTCACGGCATGGCACCGGAAGAAGTTGAAACTCGAGTGACACTTCCAATCGAAAGCTACCTCAATGGGCTTCCTGGTGTAGATCGAATTCGTTCGCAATCGGGCATTGGATTGTCAGTGATCTACGTCGAGTTCGGATGGAAAACAGAAATTTATCGAAACCGCCAATTGGTCCAAGAAAAGCTGAATCTCTCGCGCGAGAAACTACCGAAAGACATCAATCCAATTATGGGGCCTGTCGGGTCTTTGATGGGGCAGATTCAGCAAATAGCGGTCACCACAGAATCTAATGAGATTAGCCCGATGGAACTTCGCAGTTTAGCGGAGTGGACACTGCGCCCCCGGTTAATGACGATACCAGGTGTATCGCAAGTTATTTCCATTGGTGGTGGCTTAAAACAGTATCAAATTCTGGTTTCCGCCGAGAAGCTGAATCGCTATCAGCTAACCATCGAGCAAGTCGACAAAGAGCTTGCGCAAATTAGCCAAAACACGACTGGGGGCTTTTTAGAGAAAGAGGGCCAAGAGCTCCTAGTAAGAAACATCGGTGTTGTCGATGGTCTTGATGAAATTCGGAAGACCCTGGTTGGCTTGCACTTCGGGCGCCCCGTATTGGTGAGCGACATTGCAGAAGTGGTTGTGGCTGCGCGCTTGAAGCGGGGGGACGGAAGTTTTAATGGAAAACCATCGGTTGTGATGACGATCCAAAAACAACCAGGTGCCGACACGATCGAGATTACGAAAGAGGTTGAGCGTGCCTTGGACGAAATTCAGCCTTCTTTGCCAAAGGGAGTCATTGTCAATCCGGATGTCTTTAAGCAAGCAAGCTTCATCGAGTCCTCGATAGATGGGATTTTCGGAAAGCTGAAGTTCGGGTCGGTTCTGGTTTTCATCGTTCTCTTTATATTTTTGGCGAACCTAAGAATGTCCGTCATTACATTGACCGCTATACCGGTTTCTTTTTTGTTCACCGCTATCGTTTTTAAGATGTTTGGCATGACTGTAAATACAATGACACTCGGTGGGCTTGCCATTGCAATCGGCGAACTGGTCGATGATTCGATTGTGGATGTGGAAAACGTCTTTCGTAGGCTTCGTGAAAATGCGGCCAGTTCGAGTCCTAAATCGATGATAAAGGTCATATACGAGGCCTCTAGCGAAGTCCGGAACTCAATCGTGTTGGCAACTGTCATCATCGCACTCGTGTTTTTCCCATTGTTTAATTTGTCCGGTTTAGAGGGCCGCCTTTTTGCCCCTCTCGGAATAGCTTACCTTACGGCACTAACGGCTTCACTAATAGTTTCGCTGACGCTGACCCCGGTATTGTGTTCGATTTTTTTACGAGGCCCGGTGGCCGAGCACCGCGATACGAAGTTTGTAGTGGCGCTGAAGCGATTGGATCGCAAGATCCTTGAATGGGTACTTCCAAAATCAAACCTTGTTCTCGTGGGCTCTATGATTCTATTTGTTTTCGCCGTCTCGTTGCTGCCGTTTATGGGGCGAGATTTTTTGCCTAAGTTCAATGAAGGAACGGCGATGGTTGCGGTGGTTGCTACCCCTGGCATCAGTTTGACTGAATCCAACAAGCTAGGCGAAAAAGCAGAAGCTTTGATGATGGCGACACCGGAGGTTAAATCAGTTTCCCGACGCACCGGTCGCGCGGAGCTTGATGAACATGCAGCCGGAGTTAATGTGAGCGAAATCGATGTCGACTTTCACCCGACCGGACGACCTCGCGAAGTGGTTTTAAATGAAATTCGCAACAAGCTTAAAAATGAGATCCCGGGAATCGGCGTAAACGTTGGTCAGCCAATTTCGCATTTGATTGATCATATGCTCTCGGGCGTCAGCGCCGCGATTGCAATTAAAATCTTTGGTCCGGACCTCGCCACACTTCGCGAAAAGGCTATAGAACTGCAAGACGCAATCAAAGATGTCGAAGGTCTTGTCGATTTAAGAATTGAATCACAAGGGCTGATTCCCCAGGTCAAAATCAAAGTGCTTCGAGAAGAGGCCGCTAAATTTGGATTGAGTCCAGGCGAGATCACGAAGCTTCTGGAAGCCGCATTTAATGGTGAAGCTCTGGCGCAAGTCATTGAAGAAACTCGGCTCTATGACGTTTTCTTTCAGTTTGATCAGAGTTCGCGGGCGTCAATCGATTCGATGGACAACACTGTCTTAAAGGTGATGCCGGATGGTCGTAAGGTTTTATTAAAAGATGTTGCCGATGTTTATGAGACAACTGGGCCCAACGAAATCAATCGCGAGAACAGTCAGCGGCGGATTGTGATTAGCGCGAACTTTAGCCAAAGAGACTTAGGGAGTCTCATTGCTGAAGTCCAAAAACGGGTGAAAGACAAAGTGCAGTTTCCCGAGGGCTACTACGTCGTTTATGGTGGGCAGTTCGAGAGCCAACAAGCAGCGACAAGAAATATTTTGATTTTCGGACTGATTTCTCTTCTTGGAATCGCGTTTGTCCTTTACAGCCATTTCCAGTCCAAGACGATCGTTGCCCAAGTAATGGCGACGATCCCCCTGGCATTCATCGGTGGAATATTTTTTCTATTCCTGACCGACAGATCTATCACGGTGGCAAGCCTTGTCGGTTTCATTACACTTTGCGGAGTTGCCTCAAGAAATTCAATCATGATGATTTCGCACTACCTTCATCTTATGAAATATGAAGGAGAAGTTTTTAATCGTGAAATGATTATTCGCGGATCACAAGAACGTTTGGTGCCTGTCATGATGACGGCCTTTGTCGCCTCTCTCGCGTTGTTACCTCTCGTTTTCGGAAAGGGACAGCCGGGAAGCGAAGTTCTTCATCCAGTTGCAGTTGTCATCGTGGGTGGCCTTTTAAGTTCGACCTTCCTCGATATCTTCGTGACGCCGGCCTTGTTTTTTAAGTTTGGAAAGAAGTCAGCTGAAAGCTATGTGGAACGAGAAAACAATCAGGAAGTAGTTTAAGGAGTAAAATTGAGAAAAAATATTCGGTTCATGGCATTGGTATTTTTATTGGGCGGCATTGCAATTTGCAAAACTGCGTATGGACATGGCGGGGAAGATCACGACACTCCTATAACAATGAACGCGCCAAAAGGAGGCGTGGTGAAGACACTTGAGAAAACCAATGTCGAGGTGGTTGCCAAAGGGAAGGAAATTTTTATTTACCTTTATGACAAAGCTATGAGACCGAAATCGAATTCTGGATTTACAGTTTCTGCGAAGGCCGAACTACCAAGATCTAAGAAGCAGGAGGAAATCAAACTCACTTCGAAAGAAACTTCCTATGATGCCACTTACGATGCCAAGGGGCTCCACCGGTACACATTGTTGGTCGCCATTAAAGATCCGGCGACAGGTCATGATGATCGATTGAAATTTACGATCGAGCCCAAGAAGTAGTTCGCAAGGTGTATCGTTGTTAAGGAGTTCTGAATGAAAAGACTGTTTCCGATCATTTTGACGGGGATCTTGAATTTTTCCGTGTGCCCAGCTTTTTCAGCACCCATCGAGATCGCCTTTGATAATCTTAAGCCTCTTTTGGATAGCCGAAGCTCAAGATTAAAAGCGGCCGAGATCGAAAGAGAGGCGTCTCGGGAACGGACTGGAAGCTTAGGGCGATCATTTTTGCCAAAGATCGAACTTCATGCGGCACAGGAATCGTTTAAATCAAGCGTTGAGTCTTGGCAGGCAGAACCGTCGTTTGGTGCGGAGATTAACCTTAACCTCTTTAACGGAGGCCGCGATGGATTGGAAAATCAAATCCGCGAATTGCATGTCGAACGAAAAGTGGTCCAGGTTCAACAAGTCGTTGCGGATGAACTCCAAACATTGCGAAAGCTTTATTGGGAAACGGTTTATACATTAGATAAAATCGACCAGATTGAAGCAGCCATAAAAGTGAATGTCGCTAATATGGCGGCGGCCGTAAAGCGAATACGAAGCGGAGTCGCGACTGAGTCAGACCGTGTGGAATTCGAAATGAATGCCGTCGATCTTGACCGCGAATTGGCGGAATCAAGGTTAAAGTTAGCTAACCAAAGCCGAGAGTTCGCGATCCTCCTTAATTTTAGCCTCAGCGAAAAACTTACGTTTCCTCGGCGTCTGGAGCACAACCATGATTTTGAAGCTGCACTCAAGCACGAAGCGCAGGATCACGATTTTCTTTACAAAGATGACGAACTGAAAAGCCAAGAAGGGGAGCTTGCTGCAGAAAAGCAAAGAAGATCGTGGTGGCCAGAGGTGGATGCATTCGCGGCGTATAATGATTATTCGCATAGAATTGAGTCCGCAGGCCCCGACACCTCGAACGACGCAACGAACGAAGCAGTCATCGGAATCCGAATGAAGATGGGTTTAGGCGCGATTTTCGATGGCACGCGAGAAGCGGCAGCACTGGCAAAAGAAGCGAGTGCAGATAAAAAACGCGCAGATTTGAAACGACGCCAGGCTGAGGCCCATATGGAAAATGAACTGGCTGAGCTTCGATTGCTTCATGAACAAATACACTCGGCGGAAGAAAATATTCTGCGCGCAGAACGGTACTACAAACTTACTCAGTCGGAATATGGTCGAGGAGTGAAAAACTCCCCCGATGTGTTGGGGGCCTCTGAAAAGCTATATGAGAACAGGTTGAAACGCTTGGAGATCATCAAAGATTTTCAAATCGCGAAGTCTCACGTCCTAGCCAAAATCGGCAAGTAGCCGAAGCGCCAAAATCGGCAAGTAGCCGATCAGCTTTGGTTTATCTCTGCAAAAGGCTGCCCATTTCGGGGACAAGAGTTGCAAAACTTTGGCGACGTTTTTTATCGTAAAATGCAGTCACAGATCGAAATTCCTTAGTCGAGTTATTTTCCACTTCGTCAGGGGTATCTACCTCTAACTGTCTTTTTACGGCCGTCAAAAAATCAGTGTGTTGTTGGTTCTCAGTTTTGGATAAGTAGCTTTCAATTTTTCTTCGTGCTGCTTTTTTAATTTCTGCGGGAAGGTTTGCCACATTGAAGTAGGACGGATTTTCGAGAAGGTTTGCGCTCGAAGATCGCGGCAGATTTGTAAGGGAGGAGTTTGCGAGATAATCTAATAGCTCTGTAAGCCCGAAGATATTGTACACTTGCACCGTTGTGTTGAATGCGATTTCAACATTATCGCGAAAAGCCCCCTTCAACCGATCGAGCTTTACTAGATTTTGTTCGAAAGAGTTCCACTTAAGTGGGTGACGAATAAATTCGCCAAGCGCACCGACCCCATCGACCGAAACCATGATTTTTACAGTCCTAAAGCTCTCGATGATTGGTTCGAGCCATTGCGGGATCACGGTAAGATTCGTATTGTAAGAGATTCGAATATCTCGACTGCGCCCACTCTGGATGAGTCTTTTAAGATAATTCACGTGAGCGACATTGAGAAATGGTTCGCCGCCCGCAAAGTTGATCTCGTCCACATGCTCAGAAATTTCAAACAAATCATCCCAGACTTCGGGAAGTTCTGACCAGTTCTGCCAATTGATTTGTCGATAGGCGCCGATGGACTCTTCCATCACTTTTGAAGTCGGGTGCTCGGTGTCAGACCATTCCTCTAAAAGTGCGACCGAAGAAAAAGGAGAACACATGCGGCACGCGAGATTGCAGATGTTCCCGACTCGCAGATCCATGGTGCGAATTCCGGGCTGAGTCGACGTGCTGCTTTCAAATTCCATGAGCCTGCGGCTTTTGTGACCACTGGATTCGTGTGACTTGCAGGTCGCACAGGATTTCGGCCACTGCTGATTAGAGACAAGTTTCTGCATCAGACTTACGTGGCTCGACTTTACGGCATTAGCGAGACCGACTTTTAAGACGGACCGATCATCAACCTTTAATCCAAACTCATCAGTTTTCGAATATTGCGGATACGTAAGGCAGCAGGCGTTAACAATGCCGGCATTGTTGATGAAGAGGTGGGTAAATGGCAGTGGGCATAGGGGGCGACTCACTGTGCATTAGTCTTGCACAGTTTTGCCGAATAGGGAGTCATTCTGCATTGGCAAAATGGACTTTAACCGACCGAGAAACATAATACTTTCGCTTCGGGATTTCAATATTCAAATGGGGCAGTTTTTAATTGTTAGAAGCGGCGCGAGCGCTATTCTCGAATAGCGCTGCGGAAGGCGGAAAGCGAAGGCTCGAGGTCCACGGCCCGGTGGCCGTGATCGAGCATTTGACTGAGGGAGGCCGGGATCGGCACGGTCCTTCCAAGCAACGGCTCGACGACGGACTCAAATTTGGCGGGATGAGCGGTAGCACAAATGATCGCATCTAGTTCTTTAAATTTATCGAGGTTTCGGACATGAACCGCAGTAGCAGTATGCGGACACCAGACTTCCCCGTACGTTTGATCTTTGATGACTTGAGAAATTTCTTTGTCGCTGACGGATTCCGAATCCACATTTTCTATAAGCTGGTTATGATTTGGAAAGAGCGACCGAAGGCGTTCGATATTGCTTGGTGCGCCTACATCCATCGCATTCGCCAGCGTCGCAACGGTCGCAAATGGTTTCCATTCTTTCGATGCAAGGAAACTTGTGAGTGAACGATTGGCATTGGTCGAAAGAACAACTTTGCCAATGGGTGCGCCTAGCGATTTTGCCCACATTGCAGCAACGCCGTTACCAAGATTTCCTGAAGGTATAATCAAAATTGGTTTCGCGCCGGTCTGAGAGGCGTACTCAACACTAGCTCGTGCGTGGTAAATCATTTGTGGAAGCAGGCGGCCTAGGCTGATGCTGTTTGCTGAAATAAAACTATGTTTGGATTGCAGTTCAAAGTCGGCAATTGCGTCCTTCGCAAGTTTCTGGCAAGCGTCGAAATCGCCATGCACCGCAAACGCTCGAACATTCTCGCCCCAAAAAGTCAGCTGCTTTTCCTGCCGAGCGGAAATTCGCCCCTTCGGGAAGAGGATCACGACTTGAAAACCTTCACGTTTAAAAAATGCTGATGCGACCGCACTGCCTGTGTCCCCGGAAGTCGCAACAAGAACAGTTTTCGTGAGCTTTCTTCCAGCACGATCAACATTCATGTGAGCGAGGGTGTGTGCAAGAAAACGTGCTCCAACATCTTTGAACGCCAGAGTCGGACCATGAAAAAGTTCGAGCACAGACGTTTTTGAATCCAGCCGTCGAATGGGGGTGGGGAAGTTCAAGGCATCCTGACAGATCGCCTCTAGCTTTTCTAGAAGTTCTGGTTCTTCATCGAAAAACGGCGCCATGACTGCGCGTGCAAATTTTGAGCGAGTAGAGTCGGCCTTTAAGTCCGGGTCCTGTGCGAAATCCAGCTTTGGTAAGAAGGCAGGAACATAGAGGCCACCGTCGGGTGCAAGGCCTCTCAAAAGCGCATCTGTCAGTGTGACTTGGGGGCTCTTGCCGCGAGTACTAAGAAACTTCATTGTTTAACTTCCATCGAGTAAAATGTCATTAGCAGACCCGTGCTCCGGCGCAGGGGACCTTCAAATACCAGCTTCGCGCTGTGAGGTTTGTGGCTTGCGCCACGTGCATCATAGCAGACTCTATCTGCTTTGCATCTGATTCACTTTCAGCCCAAGCAAATACCGTTGGCCCTGCCCCGGAGATTGTGCAGCAGATGGCATCGTTTGAAAGTGCAGCTGTCTGAATCTTGTCAAATGACGGAATCAAATGTCGGCGTTGCGGCTCGACAATTAGATCTCTCGTGTTTGCCCTTAACAACGAGTAGTTCTCTGTGAAAAGTCCGATCAGAAACGAAGCGAGGTGTGTCGACTGCTGCAGATGGTCCGAAAAGTGAATTTCTTTTTTTAAAATACCGCGAGCCATTTTCGTTTCAATTTCAATTTGCGGATGTAGCAATACGCACCAAAGATTTTTAGGCACCGGTAACTGGCTGACGGTCACACGTGGTGCTACATGCGCGCTAGGACCCCGGGACGCAACATGCCCACCATAGGATAACGTTGCCATAGTCATTCCGCCATACATAGAAGGCGCAACATTGTCGGCGTGATAGGAGCCGCTGGCAGCGTACTCGCCGATCAATGCGTACTGAATCAGTTCGGAGTGATCAAGTGGCTGTGAGAGTAGGGAATTGGCAGCAACTAAAGCGGCGACGCTCGATGCCGCAGATCCCCCAAGGCCTGATCCCAAAGGGATTCCTTTTTTAACCGAAACACGAAAGCCGAATTCAAGACCAAGATTCTTTTTTAATTGAACAAGACCCGCGGTCGCGGTGTTTTTTTCTGGATCCATGGGGAGCGCAGTCATCAATCCCGAGACCGTGCCGACACTTATCGATCCATCTTCAGTAACTTCGACGTGGGCCGTGTCCCCAGCAATGTCTACTGCGAAGCCAAGCAGATCGAACCCAACGGCGACGTTTGCGACACTTGCAGGCGCAAAAGCTGACGCCGATTTTCTTGCGGCCGAAATCATACTGATGCTCCTAGGTGAGAGCAAAGCCGCAGTAAATCGGCGAAAACACCTGCGGCTGTTACGTCGGGCCCAGCGCCGGGACCCTGGACGACGAGTGGCTGATTGGCGTAGCGGCGAGTGGTGTAGGCCACGATGTTGTCGGTCGATTGAGTTTGAGCAAATGGGTGGGTGAGCGGGAAACGTTTCAGAGAAATTATCGCACTTCCAGTCCCGTCTTTGTTGCGCGAAATGCGACCGACGTAACGAAGTTTCTCGCCACTTGCTTTTGCCTCGGCGGCAAGTGCCGACATTTTGCTATCGAGACTAGGAAGTCTTGCCAGGAAGTCTTCCACCGAGACTTTTTGCAATTCAAGCGGAAGAAGCGCTTCGATTTCAACGTCTTTAAGTTCTAACGACAAACCGGACTCTCGAGCCAAAATCACAAGCTTTCGGGCGAAATCCACACCGGACAAATCATCGCGCGGATCAGGTTCCGTATAGCCTTTTGCCTTTGCCTCAAGCACGACTTCCGAAAATGGTCTGGTATCCGAAAACGAGTTAAATATGTAAGACAGCGTGCCGGACAGAATTCCTTCTATGGAATGCACTTCGTCGCCTGTTCGCACAAGTTCCCTAAGAGTGTTGATAATCGGAAGGCCCGCACCCACAGTAGTTTCATAAAATAGTCGACCTCGGCTAGAGTGCAAAACGGTTTGTAATTCATCAAAGCGTTTAAGAGGGCCACTGCCGGCCTTTTTGTTAGGTGTAATAATATGAATTCCGCGCTTCAGCCAATGGGCATAGTTGTCCGCGACGGCATCGCTTGCTGTACAATCAATGATCACAGCGTGAGGGATATGTGGAGCTAGAATATGGTTTTCAAACTTTTCGCTTTGAAATTTCTGGGCCGAATTTGCAAGATCCGATTTCCAGTGTGACAAATTGATAGACTGTTCACTTAGGCACATGAGTTTTGAATTCGATATTCCGCGAATGCGAAGATCGATCTTGAAGCGATCTTTTAGTTCTGTCTTTTTCGACTGAAGCTGTTCAAGCAGCGTACCGCCGATTCCTCCTGCGCCTAGAATCCCAATTGAAAGAGTGTGATCAGAAAGAAAAAAGCTTGCGTGAACAGCTCTCAATGCGCGTGTCGATTCCGATCCGGAAATAACGACTGAGATGTTTCTTTCCGACGCGCCCTGTGCAATGGCGCGAATATTGACGCCGGCTTGGCCGAGTGCGCCCAGAAATCTTCCGGCAATTCCCGGCTGATTGACCATATTGTCGCCGACAGCTGCCAGGATGCTGCATTGATTTTCACAAGTGACGTTTTGAATGAGGCCATGATGAATCTCAGAATGAAAAGCGTTCGTGGCTGCCTTCAGTGCGGATTCTGCTTGGAGTCCTGGTACGGCAAAACATATCGAATGTTCAGAACTTGCCTGGGAAATCATAATGACCGAGATGCCGACGTCCTTGAGGGCGCCGAAAAGTCTTTGTGCAACACCCGGCACTCCCATCATTCCTGTGCCCTCGAGATTAAGAACCGAAATGTTTTCGACTGTCGCGAATCCTTTGACGGGTGCTTTCGAGAAAGAGCGCGAGTGGATTTTAGTTCCCGGTTTTTCGGGCTTAAAAGTGTTCTTAATCCAAATGGGGATTTGATCTTCGATGGCAGGTGCCATGGTGCTGGGGTGTACGACTTTCGCACCAAAATAAGCGAGTTCGACAGTTTCGCGATAGGAGAGGTCTTCCAAGACAACCGCTTCTGGCACAAGTCGTGGATCGGCACTCAGCACGCCATCGACATCGGTCCAAATGACGATGGACTCTGCCTTCAGAAGCTTGCCAAAAATGGCCGCTGAAAAATCGCTTCCATTTCGTTTGAGGGTTGTTGGGCTTCCATCTTCTGACGAGGCGATGAAGCCCGTGATAACCAGGAGGTTTGATGGGGAGCCTCGAAGAAACAAGTTCATTTTCTTTTGTGAGGTCTCCCAGTTAACAACTACTGCAGTCTCGCCGCGTTCGACGACCAATGTTTTTCTTGCGTCGAGCCACTGGCTTTGATGACTGCGATCAACGAGATGTGCGTTCAGCATTTGCGCGGACCAGATTTCACCGTGACCCGAAATAAATTCGACGACGGTTTCCGAGGCACTTTGCACGTGCCATAGCCCACGAAGGATTTCCTTCAAGCTTTCGAAATCTTTTTTGAATACCTGGCAAAGCGCGGCCGCCGAATCTGGCGAAAGGAGCGACGTAGCGGTCTCTGTGTGCTTCAACAACAGCGCATCAAGTTTCAATAAATAGGATTCGTCTCGTTTTGCAGCAAGAGCGGTAAGTTCAATCAGCGCATCGGTTACTTTTGACATGGCCGATACGACAACTGCCGTTGCGCCGGCAGCCGCTACTGATGTAGAGGCACCTCGGCTTTCTAGAATGATATTCGCGGCAGAGCGATAGCGGTCAGCATTCGCCAGACTTGTTCCACCAAATTTATGAACGGTCCATTTCGTCGGCAAATTTTCTGAAAACTTCACGTCGTTGCTCCCTCGTTCTGGGACCGAGTTTATTTAGTGGTGATTGTGGTGTTCGTCTTTTGTGGGCTCGGCTGCAGGCGCAGCGTAGCTGAGCGGCAATGCATAGCTGGCAACGGCCCCGGTTTTTCCGGAGCGGATTGAGTCTAAAGTTAAAGTTCCACCGGCATTGAGATTTACGTCCTTGGGAAGCTCGCAGATAAAGTGGTCTTTCGCGGCCTTGCACTCGGCAGCACCTGGCTTGGCCCCCACAATACTGACTTTCACCGAGGAGTCTTTGACGGCCGGGTTTTTCCAGTTAATGTCGAGCAAATATACTTTCAGGCGATTAGGTTCGATTGCGATGACCTCGGTGTGGTACGCACCAGGCATGCGGATGTAACCACCATTCGGGCCAGGTTTATCTTCTCCGTGCGCGTAAGCGAAGGCGCTAGACAGAAGAAGCACTGAATTCAATAACATAGTTTTCAAAAACCGGTTTTTCATATTGGTTTCAATTTTCTATTTAAGATTCGAGATCTGTCAATTCGCGTCAGCTGCATTGTGCTTTAACATTTTGCTTTCGCATTGTTCTTGCCGACGTGAGGCAGATAAGCGATAGGAAGTACATGAGAAAAAGAAGTTTGCCATCTTCCCTATTTCTAATGTTTTCAGTTCTCTTTTTGGACGCCGCTGCATTCGCCGAAACTTACAACGTGGACAGCCAATCGGTTCTCTATGCGACGGCGCAGTCGCTCGCCGCTCCAGCCGGATATCCCCTTGTGAATGGAGAGGTCCGGAAAGTCGATCTCTCGGCTCAAAAGATCACGATCCGTCATGAAGAGATCCCCAATCTCGATATGCCTCCTATGACGATGGTTTTTAAGGTTGTAAGCGTAGAATTGCTCGATAAAGTCGCCGCAGGCTCGAAGATTCGTTTCGCCGCCGACAGTATTAACGAGCAGATGACGGTACTTTGGCTTGAAGTACTTTAATTTCTAAAGATTGATACCTAAAGATTGAAGTATGACTGAAGTAATTGTTGTCGTTGTTTGTCTCATGTTGAACGCTGTTTTTGCAGCCGTCGAAATGGCATTCGTAGCAGTCGGAAAGCCGGAACTTCGTCAGCGTGCGAAACGGGGCGACCCACGCGCAAAGTCGCTTCTCGACATGCGTGAGAATCCGGAAAAAGCACTGTCAGTTATCCAGATCGGCATCTCTCTTGTCGGGGCGATTTCTGCGGCAGTGAGCGGCGCAGGCGCAGAAGAGTCGCTTTCACCATTTTTTGAATCCTATTTTGGGGTTTCTGAGGAATGGGCAGAGGCGCTAGCTATTGCGAGTGTCGTCTTGCCGCTGACCTATATCAGTGTCGTAATCGGTGAACTAGTGCCCAAATCGATAGCTCTAAAATACCCGAACAAAGTATTAAATTTTGGCGCTTTTGTATTGAAGCTAGGAATTTCGCTTTTTGGTCCAGTTGTCACACTGCTCGAAAAGTCTACCAAGTTTGTTATGAAAGTCTTCTTTCCACGGGTCGTTGTGCCTGAAGTTCTGGACGCTGAAAACAGTAGCCAAGTGGATCTCAGTGAACTTTCGAACGTTCATCGCCAATATATTTTGAATCTCGCACAGATTGAAAAAAAACGTATCAAGGACATCCTACTTCCTTGGGAAAATGTAGATTGGATTTCGAAGTCTGCTGCATTTGAAGAAGTGGCGGTCAAGGTGGTCAAATGTGGCCACACGCGGATTCCTGTTCTCGATTCTGAACAGCGTGTTGTTGGAATTTTGCACTCGAAGGAATTTCTCGCGTACGCGTCCGGTGGAAGTAACGATTGGCATTCCATACTGCGCGAAACGGTGAACGTTCGGCACAGTGATGATCTGCTGGGAACTTTGCGACGACTGCAAGAATCTAAAAAGCACATGGGAATCGTTTTTGACGGGTCCCACATATTGGGCGTAGTAACGATCGAAGACATTCTCGAGGAGATCATCGGAGATATCTTCGATGAGGACGATGACGGTCTAGTAAGAAAACTTTTAGCCAATCGTATCGCTACGGCGCGCCCCACATAGTAAAGCTCTCTAGCGTTCTAGCGGGCAACGCCGGTGCCTGAACTGCCTCGATCAGATCCCCCGCAGCCGAAGGTCTCGTCCGCAGATGGCAATGGTTCCCGTGGAATGTCGGCGGGCTGGGGGGCCAGACTACGAGTTCTTACGCCACTTGCAGAAACGTTCGACTTCACGCGAACGGTGGTCGCCGGAAGCCCCTCTTGTTCGACTTTGTAAACGACAGAGGCTATCTCATATTTGGACGTTGTCTCAATGTAGAGAACGTAGACTTTCAGTTTTGGTTGTCCAACAAGCTGAATGGGAGTCGGCAAAACTTTGTTGGCGTTTGATTCATCAACGGTAGGAAACGGGACGTTGATGCTGTCATTCACTGTTACGTGGCCTGCGCGCAACATCACGTTGCCGAAAGCCGCATGGCCGCCCATGCAAGCTTGTGCGAAATCTAGTGGAGCGAGACCGATTGCTACAAACCCGAATATAGCTGAAGTGGCGTAGATCATGTGGCGCTTTAGTGAATGCATTTTTACCTCGTTTGTCTCTTATCGAGAAAACCGAGCCCAGACTTTAGGACTACCTGTAAGGACCAGACTTACGATCTCCACTCAACGGGATTTTGACGAGAGTCCCTGTTTAAACCGACCCTATCCGTAACCGGGGGTCTATTAGTTGAAATACATAACGTTAATTGGCGTGGGACACATATTGATAACAATCATGCTTCTCGTGCCGGGCGCGCGAGGAGGGGTGGAACAAATCACTGACCATCGAGTGGAAAGTTTAAGTTGCAGCAAAATCACGGCTGACTCTGTGGCAAAAGCATTGCGGAGTGAAGTTTTCGATTTGTCCCAGCACTTACCGGTTCGCAACTGGGCCTTTCGTTATGGCCTATATGATCTGGCCGGCTGTTGGTCACTTAGTCGATTTCAGCGCCTCTACTTTTATTTGCGAGAGCCTGGGCGCAAGCCAGCGTTTACGGATTTTTCTAATCAAGCCCGAGCGCGCGAGATGTACGAAGATGAGAACGAGTGGAAGCCATTTCCACTCAACAAGTATTGGTTCATACCAGACTTTGCAGATCCTCTTTGGGCGAAGTGGGAAAAGGGGACAGTGGAATCTGGTTGGTCGGGGCGGAAGCTTGAGCGCGGTTTAAAGCCCGATATAGAATACTACCAGGCTTTACGGTTTCATCAGCTCGAAAATATTCGGTATTTAAAAGGGCCTAATGAAAGAACGCGAGCCGAAAATGCGAAGCTGATAAATGAAATCAACGATCTCCTAAAAGCTGGTCGTCATCCGCTGATTTTGCTTCGTCCGGATCGATATTATCAACATGTCGTGCTTGCGAAGAGAATCGACTTCACGCCAACGGGTGCAACGATTTGGGTTTACGATTCGAACTCACCGTGGATAGAAAAACCGGTTCATTGGCACCGCGCAGACCAAATGTTTTCTGCATTTGAAATCATCGATGGAATGCCAGTTCCCGATTCCAGAGCGTTCGTTGGGGTGTTCATTGTTGATCAAGACGAGAACGAGCGGCTTCTGGAAAGCCTAGCCGCGCACTACAAAAGCGAGTGCGCGAAGTAGTCCTCAGAGTCACAATGGAAGTCCGTCAGAATTAAAGGCGATGTTTTGTGCCTGTCCGTCTTTTGTCGTCCGGGACCATGAAGCTAAGCGGCCGTCTTGAGAGAATGTCATCGTGTCATTTACGACTTCAAAGTCTGCGTGATATTTAACGATGATCGACGAACCGAGTTCCATGGACTTTGCACCGCAGACACTTTGGCTGGCGAGGATACGAAGTTCAACCGCAGCATTATTGAGTCCCGCAAACTCGGCCCCCGCATTGATGTCAGGAAGCTTAACGTAACCTTGTGGATCGGCATCTGGGTGTCCTGGTCGCATTTCCAATTTGTGGGCCGATGATTTTTCGATGGCACAAAATGCTCCAGAAACTTTGCAGACAAGACTTTGCTTGAGATAGGGACCACCTTCCGGTGTTCGCGAGGTGTTTCGGTTTGCTAAATTCGAGGCGTGCACCGCCATCTTCAAAGCCGCACGACGCAAGTCCGCGCAATTGAACTTCGACAGATCGCCAACGTTATACTTGGTATCGACTTGAGTACCGGGACTTTTAAGGGCGGTCGTTTGTTTCGAGGCAAGCTCTGAGCCAGTGTCCGGCGATGCGAGCAGCGCGGACTTCGCGCCAAACGGACCTGGTTTGTAGGTCGCTCCCATAGCTCCAGTACAAAGTAATGTGAATGTAAGATTGACGAGAAGAAAGCGGCCAGCGTTTATACGGAAATTTTTAACGTCCATTTGAGAGTCCTTTGGTTGCCGGTTAGCTGATTGCCGATCAGCATTAAGTTGAGCAAATCTTAAACGCCATTTCAAGAAGGCACTTCATAGATAGGTCCGAAAGCCTTATAATAGAGTTGGAAGATGTTTTGTCGCAACAGCCCGTAAGGCTCCCACGCAAGCCTAAATAAAGAAGCCGAACCAGCAAAGAAAGACAAGCATGAGCGAACTCAACGGAAAACTAGATCAGTTTATGGATGCGGGTTTAAAGGCGGTGTCGCGCTCGCGTTCGATTTTTTATACTAGCCAGGGATTGATTTTACCCTTGATCGATATGCTGGTCCACCAGCGCCGTCCAAGGCTTCCGACAGACGATCCCAAACTTTTTCAGATTGCACGTAAATCGCTTCATGATCTTCTAGAAGCAGACGTCGCAAGAATTCGGAATGGAGTTTACCCGGTTGATGTTCTGCGATTTGAATCTCCGATAAAACATTTTTTGAGAATTCCGGTGTTGTTCCGGGAAGGTGTAAAGGCGGCGCTTAGAAAACGCGGGAGGAAGTCCCAAGTCTTCGGCGAGAATGCGAAAGACCTACTCAGTGATGTGCCTGAATACTACCGCAGAAATTTCCACTTTCAACCGGACGGATATCTTTCGGACCTTTCGGCCGATCTCTACGAGCATCAGGTGGAAGTGTTATTTGCGGGCGCAGCCGACTCTATGCGCAGATTGATCATCGAGCCGATGAAGAACCATTTCGCGAAGCTAGGTGCAAGCTCAGACGGCGAAGGATTGCACTTTCTTGAAGTTGGCGCGGGAACCGGAAGGGCCACGCTATTTACGCGTTTGGCATTTCCCAAAGCTAAAATCGCCGTTGTCGATCTCAGTGGTCCGTATTTGAAGCGGGCTCAATATGCTCTAAAGAGTTTTCCTCGACATGATTTTCTTGAGGCTCCAGCCGAAAATTTGCCCTTCGGCCCAAAGCATTTTGACGCCGTTTATTCGGTGTTCCTTTTTCACGAGCTCCCAATGGAGGTTCGCCGAGCAGTTTTGTCGGAAGGTCATAGAGTATTAAAGGCGGGCGGCTTTTATGGTCTCGTCGACAGTTTGCAGCGGGGTGATGTAACTGAATTCGACGACGCTCTCGAGCAGTTCCCGGTAGAGTACCATGAGCCATTTTATCGAAACTATATCCAGAATCAAATGTCGAATCTTCTGATCGAAGCAGGGTTCAAGATCGAAGAGCAAGGCACCGGTTTCTTTTCAAAGTTTGTGGCGGCTAAGAAGCAAGAATAAGTTGGCGCATTATTTGGCGACGTCGGGTTCTTGTTCTTTCTTGAGTTCTGCTTTTATCTCTGCTTTTATCTCGGCGGGAACTCGCCGATTGGAAATTTCCGTCAGGACAAACCTGGCAAGCTTTGAGCTGTCAGCAAAGTTAGGATTCTCGCTTAATATTTTTTCTGCTCCTTCGAGATCGCCCGATGAGAAAAGTGTCGAGGAATAAAGAGATCCGAAGATTGGGTCCTTGTTATTCACAGTGAAAGCGTACTTTGCGAACGGAAGTGCGTGAGTGGCACCGTGACTTCGGGACAAGCAAGCAGCATAAAACGCAGCGCTGAACCCGCTGACAGGTGGTTGATTGTAGACGGTGGCGCAGTGCTTAACAAGTCGATCCCATTGCGCAAAATCGTCTTCAAGATCGGATTTAATTTTCAAACTGTCCGAGGTAATTGGCTCGTCAATCAACTCGATGGCTGATGTTTGAAAGCCGTCTTTGTTTCCGAGGTAAAAGTCACCTATCGCTTTAATGAATAGAAGCCTGTCGCGTCCACTTTTTACAGTTGGAAGGGCTTCTGTGACGAGCGACAAAGCAGCATTGGTTCTCGTCATGGTCGGCTCTACCCGATTGGTGTTCGGCACTTTCGCTGCTTCGGTCTTTGTTTTGTTGTCCAACACCAGAGCGGTTTCAAATAGATGAATAAGTGTAATTGCCCTGTCGCTGCTACTGGTACTGGGAAGCTGCAACGCTTTTAAAAAAAATCGTTCGGCTTCTTCAAAGTTTCCCTTTCGTATATTTAAAATTCCCACTCCGTGCAACGTGCTGAAGAGCTCCACATGTTGCAATGATTCTGAGTATTGTGCCGTGGCTAAATCTAGGTCGCCGGCGGCCACTGAAAACGCAGCTGAAATCGCGTAAGCTCGTGCACGGTTTGAGCTGTCGAGGTTCATCGTCAAAGCTTGTTTGATTGCCAGTTGACCTGCGCTATGGTTTTTTCCTTTAAGATGCGACTCAGCCAGTGCTAGAAGTTCTTCGGCAGAAGCACTTTTGACGAGACCTTTTTCGTCGGCTGTAGTTGCAGCTTTTTTATATTCGCCTTTGGCGCGAGCATCGGCTTCAGTTTTTGCTTTTAATACTAAAGCGGCTTGCTCTTCATGATCCTTATAGGTGGCGTAGCCGAGGGTTCCGGCGAGACCGCCAATCAGCAACACCGCGCTTGCAATTGCGATTTTCCGGTGGCGAACGTTTCCGCTGAACATTTCTCTTACCGAAAATTTCTTTTGCGGTTTGGAAATAAAGACGTTTTGATCGTCGGGGTGATCCTCTTCGTCATTTCCTTCGCGTTCGATGACAACTGTTTTTCGTTTCAGCAAAATTTCTTTTTTAATCGCGTTCAGCTTTTGGATGTTTGCCGTTAGCTCTTCCAGTTGCCTCGCGTGATCAAGCTGTTCTGAGATTCCTTCGATTGCGCCAGTGTGCACATTATTGAAATTAACTTCGCTAGCTTCGAACGGAGTATCGCCGGCCGCGGGGTGCATCTGTCCGACGACTTCTGTTTTTCCAGTGTAGGCGCGAATGCGGCTATTGACCAATTCTTCAAAAAACGTGACGTTGCAGATCGCTTTCCAATTTCTTCGATCGGAAGATACGCGCGACATGACAGTTAGCTCGTCTGAGATTACACGAGCTAGCACTTTCTCCGCGGGCATTGGGCCGACTATTTGCCCTTTAGTTTGGACAAACCAACGGTCGAGTACTTCTTCGTTTTTTTCACTGTTTGAGTGCGACATGTCGTCTCAAGTTTCGGCAGACTGTAGCCACTTCTCGAGTTCCAGAAGACAAAGGTCGAGGCCTAAGCCTATCCAAATCAGGCACTGGCCTATTCAAATCAGGCACTGGCCTGTTCAGATCAGGCACTGGCCTGTTGCATGAAATTAGCCGCAGTGGCCTGCGAGATAGCTCCGCTATTGAGTAGCAGCTTGACGGAGGTCTCGTAGGTCATCATTCCATGACGCGCATTGGTCTGCATGATCGAGGGAATCTGAAAGGTTTTATTTTCGCGAATCAAATTTCGAATTGATGAAATCGCGATCATCACTTCTAACGCGGGCACCATTCCAGCCATATCGCTTCGAGGTAGTAGAGTTTGCGCAATAACACCCAACAGACTTTCGGAGAGCATGACTCTGACTTGTGGCTGCTGTTCTGGCGGAAACGAGTCCACGATTCGGTCAACGGATTTCGCAGCATTGTTCGTATGTAAAGTTGCAAAAACTAAGTGGCCTGTTTCGGCGGCAGTGAGAGCAAGGGACATTGTCTTATAGTCTCGCATCTCTCCAACCATGATGACATCTGGGTCTTCGCGAAGTGCTGCCCGTAAGGCTCCATGAAAAGACTTAGTATGCGGTCCAACCTCTCGTTGGTTGATGAGACAGTTCTTACCCGTGTGAACATATTCGATTGGGTCTTCGATCGTGATAATGTGTTCTTTTCGAGTATTGTTAATATGGGTGATCAAGGCCGCAAGTGTCGTGGACTTTCCTGACCCGGTTGGCCCAGTCACAAGAACCAGGCCGCGAACATTGTCGGCAAGAAATCGCAAGGTTTCGGGAAGTGCGAGTTCCTCGAGCGTGCGAATGTGTTCTTGAACAAAGCGATAAACGGCTCCTACGCCACCATATTGAATAAACGCGTTCGCGCGAAAACGTCCAACGCCTTCGATCTTGTAGCTCCAATCGAGTTCGAGCTTGCGTTTGAATGTTTTGATTTGGTTGTCGTTCATCGTTGCGAAGACGAGCTTTTCTGCAGCTTGCGGAGAAAGCGGCGGCATATTTAAGCGAAGCATGTGCCCGTGCAATCGAATGAAGGGGGGGTAAGTCGCGGAAATGTGAAGATCCGATGCGCCCTGCTTCACCATCATCGAAAAAAGCTGTTCAATACCCGCCATTGAAAAAAGGTATCACGCTGCAATCGGGAGTTGGCAGTCCAGGTTGTGTCGAGCGCGCCTCTGGTCGGTGTGGTAATGTATAAAAAAAAGAGACAGATTTGTTGCCAAACCTGTCTACTTTGAAATGCGCTCTACTGATCGACGAAATTCGACCCGTTGATCGGCCAGACTTACTTCAGTTCGCGGTGAACTGTGTGGCGCTTCATCGAAGGATTGTACTTCTTCTTTTCAAGTCGCTCGGGATGAGTCTGTGTGTTCTTTGTCGTAGTGTAGCGAGACGGCGATTTGCCTTCTTTGCGGGACTCAGTGCACTCAAGTGTGATAATTCGGACTTTGCCCTTCTTTGCCATCGAACCGTACTCCTCAGAATTTAAAAAAGAATTCGAATGTTTACCACAGGACGGACGCTTAAGGGAAGGGTTATGTGAGACCCACTGGTTTGGCTTGTCCCATTGCCCATTCTGGAGGCGTAGTCCTCTAGTGGATCGAAATTATTCGACTTTTGCGTGATCCTGGGGGGTCACGAGACCCTCAAATTGCCGCTGGATCTCTTCCGCTAGCAGCTTCACTGCCGCTTCTTTGGATTTTTCGACCAGGGGTTTCTCGTCCAACCACGCCAGCGGCGCAGTTTCGGAAGTGGTTTCTTCGGCCTCTGCGGTCATATAGAGAAATCCATTTCGCACATCCCAAAGGCTGGCTTGGGTTAAAAACAAGGCGTCAATCGTCGAAGCGGGTACGAAAAGCGCGGTTACCAATGCAGCATAGGTCCAGCCTAGTTTTCCCGTGTACCGATCAATCGAACTCGTGCCTGACACGACGAGCAGTGCATCTGCACCCTGCTTGGCGGCGGCCAATCGCAAGTCCTCGATTCGCTCTCCGGTGCTGTCTTGCGTGATTAGCTCCCGGGCCAATGGGAATACAGCTGAAATTTCCTCCTTTGATTTTAAACTTTGTTCGAGTTGGTAAACAGCTCGTTTTTCTGTTTCTTTCCAGCGCCATTGGCGGCTCTCGTTTGGCCGGTTTGAACCGATAGGCTCTCGGAAGTAGACAGCAACTCGAAAGGGTTTGGGGAGTTGGGGTTTTTTTGCGAGCGCTGCTGCGATCTCGGCACTTTCGATGGTGGAAGCGGGAATCAATGATTGTCGCAACTCGCCGCGGTTGAAGCCCTGGCTAGACGCGCAGCCGAGAAATAGAACCGAGGTCGCCAAGGTGATCGCCTTTAGATATGAACTCATTTTGCTTAACTCCTTTAAGTTTCCTACATTAGGACGTCAGGTTCGGCGGCCTCACAAGTGATTCCCACTTTGCAGCTGCCGCGAATCCCCTTTGTGTGGTCCAAATTCGGATCATGTGACCCGCACAAGAAGAGCAGGGAAGGAAGCGATGCCAGCAGACAATTCAGATCGGTTGAAGTCCTTTGATATCTCGTCCCGCTCCTATCTTCTTGAAATATTGGGGAGTAAATCGGAAGTCGATTTTTTAGCGAAAGCGCAATCGATTGCCGAGGAAGCAGGGCAGATGATCATTGACGAGGTCCTTCTGCGAGGGATGTCGGTGGTGGTTGAAACCAGCAATGAGAAATCAGATGGTAGCCCCGTTTCCGATATCGATCTGCTAGCCCATGCAGTATTGGCAAAAGGCTTGAGCGAGATTTCCGTTTTTCCCCTCGTCTCAGAGGAAGATCCCAGCGGCCCGCTTTCAATTGAGAAAATTAGTCCGGGCGAATTCTTTTGGTTGGCTGATCCGCTGGACGGAACTAGAGATTTTCTTGCGGGCGAAAAGACGTTCGCTGTTGCTCTTTCATTAATGCGAAAATCAAATTCAGCTTTGGAAGCAAAGATCGTTGGTCATGCACGCGGATATTGGGGCACGATCGTTGATCCAAGTGAGCGGCGCTCATGGGCCGCTTCGCGGTTCAATCGGCTAGTGAAGCGGGTTGCCGGTCGACAAGTGGCGGTCGCTCGCGATTTATCTTCGCGGCCTCTTCGGATCCTCGGAAGTCGGTCGATCCCAAGTCACCGGATGGAGCAGCTCTATCAGTTTTGGGGTTCAAACGATGTCACGAGAATGGGTTCGGCAATCAAGTTCGCATTGATTGCGGAGGGACTTTACGACGTTTACCCACGGTTTGGTCCGACGTCGGAATGGGACACGGCCGCTGGTCAAATTTTGTTGGAAGCGGAGGGGGGCGGGCTTTGCTCGCTTCAGACGGGAGAACCCATGTTGTACGGAAAACAATCGTGGTCGAACGGTGGTTTTTTAGCTGCGCGTACAACCGAGTTACTGCAGACATGGACGCCCCGCATGCGCTTAACACAAACCTGACGGACGAAACGACTTACTTGGCCCGAAAGGCGCAGCTAGCATTTCTAGGAGCATCGCTGGGTGTATTTTCGCTCCTGGGTGGTATTAGAAAAATGTTTGGCGAAGAAAAACGTTTTCACAGTGACCAGATCCAACTACTGAATTCGACGTCGGGTAAACCGTCTTGGATGATGACAAGTGTGTATAATCCACAACGCTTCGACGTGCCCATTCGCGGCACTGAATTGGTAAATTGCACACGAAGACCGGGAACTCCGTCGGCAATTGCCCCGTTTGCTGAGCTGCTATTGATTTCGGTGTTTCTTTTGTCGCTCTTCC
This sequence comes from Deltaproteobacteria bacterium, assembly GCA_017302795.1. Taxonomy (GTDB): domain Bacteria; phylum Bdellovibrionota; class Bdellovibrionia; order Bdellovibrionales; family JAMPXM01. The sequence continues at coordinate 43,773 of JAFLCB010000008.1, forward strand.
TCACGGGCTGCTCTCCCAGTATGCACCAGTCGAATCTCGGTCCTCCAGAGATGCCGCCGATGGTAATTATCTCGGGTTCTTCCACGGTTTCTGGTGACCTCGTGGTCGATTCCCTCGTCAACGACCGACACATTCCCACTTACGCAGCAGGCGCTTCCTACCAGGATCGGCTTGTCGAATTTAGCCATGATCCAGCCGTGAAGGACCGTTTAAGCCGTGTAACGGGATGGCTGGAATTTTCTCGAAGTAAGGTTGTTCTATCTAGATTGAATCAGGGCATGATTCGAATTGCTTCGGCGCGAAATTCGTTAAGTAAGCTCGCACATTCTGAGGCAGAGCTTCACGAAATCTTCGATAAAAATAAGGAATGGACTCTCTGGAGTGAGCTATTGGTCGACCCCGAGTTTGATACAATGTTGACTGCGGAAGACTTGAGTGTCGTTAAATTGCGATTACAAAGAGTTGCACAGGTATTGGCGATGGCCGAACGACCGGAAGATGTGCAGGAAATAGATCAGCTTTTTTTGAAAGATTAGAACAATGGAAAAACCTAGCGATTTGGCTGACCTCCAGCGGGCTGTACAAGATTTTTGCGAGGCCCGAAACTGGGACGAGTTTCACTCGCTTAAGAACCTGGCAATAGGAGCTGTCACAGAGGCTGCAGAACTTGTCGAGCCTTTCAGATTTCGCACGGATCAAGAGGTTGACGCCCACGTTAAAACTGCTGAAGGGCGTGAGAACCTTCAGGATGAGCTTGCCGACGTATTCTTTTTTCTGCTCCGAATTTCCCAGCGCTATAATGTCGACTTAGATCGCGCGCTCCGCGCAAAGCTGTTAAAAAACGCCGCTAAGTATCCAATCTCAAAATGATACATAATTCTTTATCAGACCTCTTTGACCCGCGTGACAAAGCGTATCGCTTGTGGGGACAATATCTAGGTGTCTAATTTGGCTGAAACGCTGGCAGAGGAGAACTAATGACGATCCAAGGTATTTCGAAAATAACAGCAGTGATGGCGGTATTAGGACTTTCCTTGTCCGCATGTGCGCCATCCGACAAACAAATCGCTGATTGGGTCGAAAAAAATCCCGAAGCAATTTTGAAATCTGTTGAAACTTTCACGCGCAAACAGCGCGAGGACAATCAGCCAAAACCCGAAATGGCGACAACCTTCAAAAAAGAATTGTTTGAACATTCCACTAGCCCGTCGGTTGGATCGGGCCCAGTGAAAATTGCTTACTTCTTTGATTTCAATTGCGGTCATTGTGTAAAGCAGAGCGAAACGATTGAAGCTTTGATGAAAACCAAAACAGCTGAAGATGTCACAATCGTTTACAAAAACTTTCCGATCCTAAGCCCAACTAGCGAAGTTGCAGCCCGTGGTGCGTTGGCGGCCCATCAGCAAGGGAAGTACAAAGAGTTTTACAAAGAAATTTATCAAACTCGCGAAAAGAGTGCTGAATCCATGCTTTCAATTGCTAAAAAAATTAAGCTCGACATCAAGAAGTGGCAAGCGGACCTCGATGGTGACGCCGTAAAAGCGGAACTCGATCACGTTCGCGATCTCGCTCAAAAGATGAAAATCGGAGGCACTCCCTTTCTGGCAATTGCTCCTGATCAGGTGATCCCTGGCCGCGTTGACGAGCTAGAAAAGCTTGTTGCTCAAATGAAGCAAAAGTGAACGAGCGAGTGAGTGTCTCAACGGGCACTCTCCAGTACTTTACAAACCAGCCACCGGAACTCGGTGGCTTTTTTATTATTAAAAATTGGCGAAGTCTGAAAGAATGAGGGTATGACCAAAACAATCAGCGTCGAATTATTCGGTCGTGACAAAGTGCTTGCGACTTTTACCTTCTCTGAATCGACTTTAATCGATGTTAAATTCGACGCCACAGGCTGCCAGAAATTTCTTGATCAGTTAGCAGCGCTTCGCGAGATGCTTTTGAAACTACCTGAATCCGAAAGAAACGTGCTGAAGCCGTCTGCAAAAGTGGCGGAAGTCTATTCGACCTTGAAACGACAAGATCATTCCACGATCTTGATTCGTGAATTAATATTGCGACTTCGAGATCAGTTCCAACTTCCTTATAAAGAATCCGAACTTTGCCATTGTCGAGCCGTTCCAACGGAAGTCGTCGATCGTGCAATCGTTGCTGGAGCACATTCTGTACCCGCAGTTGCGCGTGTGACGTCCGCCGGGACTTCGTGCGGTACCTGCAAACCCGATACTGAACTTTTAATTGAATACCGTCTACGACCGCTGGCGTGAGGCTCGATTATCGATTGCGCGGCTTCTTGATTTTTTGCGGCCGCACAGAGCCTTTTGGGAATTCTCCGGTCTGTAGATAGTTGTCTAACATTGGACCTAAAAACTTTCGACAACTGCCGCCACACGGCCCGACGCCCGCCGTGGTTTCGTCAAAAATTTTATTCAATGTATCGCAGCCCTGTTTTATTGCGGATTCAATTTCGGAACGAGTGATTTCATTGCAAAGACAGACGATCTCAGTGCCGGGATCATGAGATTTATTTTTCAATGGTTTATTGTTCATTGTGACATCTGTCGTCTGATCTCATTTAACAAAACCGGCCGAATCTTCAGCTCTATGTTTTGCGGATCAAGACCGAGCGTGCCGCTTACGGTAGCTCCCGCAGCGTTCCGATGGCCACCACCGCCAAGGGATTGGGCTGCCTCCAAAACACTGTAGCCTCGCTTCGACCGAAGCGATACCTTCCAGACGCCTTGTGATTCTTCGCGAAGTAGAAGCGCGATTTTAACAGAATTCACATTCAGTGCCATGTCTATGACATCTCCCGAGTCGTTGGCTTCAGCTTTATAGCGATGAAAGATTTCTTTCTGCAATGTGACTACCGCAAGGGTTCCTTCCGACTCAATTCTAAGCGCGCTCAATGCGGTGGCAAGAAAACCGAGCTTACTCGGTGTAAGGTTAGCGAAGAGTGCCTCATGAATTCCTTCCGGATCGTCAATAAGAGGCAAAAGTTCAGCAGCCATTTCATGGCTGCTAGCGCTGGACCGAATAAAGCGAAAATTTTGAGTATCAAACACGAGGCTTGCGTAAAGTGCACCGGCGATCCGGGGGTCGATCTTCACACCCAAGGCCTGAAATAATTTGTACAGAACCTCACCGGATGATGCTGCGTTTTTATCTGCCCAAAGATAGGCGTCTGGCGGCGCCTCGCCTTGATGATGATCAATAATGATGATCGGGACTTCATGACCGCTCTCGCTCAGCGCGCTCCGCCAAGTGATGATGGGTTCAATCAAGCGAAAATCGTTGGTGTCGAACAAGACAATTATATCGGGCGGTGCCGGTTCGAGATCGGCGTCAAAAACCTGAACTCGAATCGGACTCGAGTCAGTAAAAAGGGGAGCTGGATGAAACAAGAATCGGTATTTGTCACCAGGCTCCTCAAAGTTCATTATTTTCACCGACTTACCCATACTCTTTAGGGCTAAGTACATGGCTGCTTCGCAGGCCAGTCCGTCACCGTCGGCCTGCGGGTGGGTGGTAAGCCATACGGAACCGGCCAATCGAAGAAGTTGGGGGATCTGACTCGAATTTCGGTCACCGGTCGTCATAAGTATGCATTTCCTCGCGGAATTTTGCCAAAGACAAGCTGGATTGAAGCTCGGGGTCTTGACACCCGCGACAGTTGAGATAGGTTCAGAGCTTTTGTGCTAAGCGGCAAGAGGATAAAATGGCATCAAACACAGCCGATGGTTCGGGACAAAACACGACCCTCAAAACAGATCGACTTCCAATCACGATCAAAGGCAAAGCTAAGCTTGAAGAAGAGCTAAAGCGTTTGATGCACGTTGAGCGACCCGCTGTGGTTCGCGCCATCGAAGAGGCTCGCGCACATGGCGATATCAGTGAGAATGCAGAGTATGACGCGGCTAAAGAACGTCAGTCATTGATTGAAGGTCGAATCGGCGAGATTCAAGGCCATTTGGCGGGCGCAGAAGTTGTGGACACCTCCAAGCTTTCAGGTGATCGCGTGGTTTTTGGAGCCCATGTTCAGCTTATCGACACTGAAACAAATGAAAAATCCGAGTATCAAATTGTTGGCGTCGATGAAGCTGACGTGAAAGAAGGTCGGGTTTCAATTTTGTCGCCTATTGCACGCGCGTTGATCGGTAAACGCGTCGGCGATGTAGTGACTGTTCGTAGTCCGAAGACCGATAAAGAATACGAAATTACCAACCTCTTCTTCCGCTAGAGGAATCGTGCGTCAGGTAGAAGAAGTAGTAGAGCAAGGCGGTATGCGATGGTTCATCGTCGCCCTTGTGCTCGCAGGACTTCTGGGGACGCTTGCGCGGCTCATGCTTTCGCCTCACAAGATCGAAATGATTGTCCGAGCAAAAGTCGCGACCTCTCCCTGGAATGGAAAATTTGAATTCAAGAGTGCGGAAATAGACTTGGCCGATGGTCCGTTTCCAGATTTTGCCCTAGTGTTAAAAGATGTTAGCTTTCGCCCGGCCGGGAACTGCCAGGCAGAGGGTGAGCATCGTGATTTGGCTCCTGTTCGAGCCGTGAGCGTCAGGGTGCCGCTAAAGTGGACGGGCATAATTGAGGGCCGATTCGCTGCAGGACGGATCGAGTTCGAAGAATTGAAAGTCGATCTGGACGAGGCAAAACGTACCTGTGAAAAAAATCAGCCGATCGCCGCTTCGTTGGTTTCACCGGCATCGCCGAGCGTGCCAAATGCACCGCCAGCTCCGACAACGCCAAAGCAAAATTCAGAAAATTTGTTTCCGGAAGTGGAACTGCGGAACGTCGCTCGGACAGTTGCCGGGGTTAGATTTCTTAGCGCAGAAGTTTTTTTTGAAAATAGGATGAAGAGCGTTGTCTTAGAAGACGCAGTCGTATCGGTGCGTGAACGCGAGATAGATGTGGCGGCTAATATCCGTTTTCCACCAGCTACCGTTTTTGGCGAGACTCTTCCGGCATTTTCCGTCGTGGGAACTATTCGACCGAATGAAATTCTAGCGGATGTGCGTGCAGATCTGAATGAGGGTACCTTCGAGGCCAACGCAGTTTTGAGGCCGTTGCGCACGCCCAGCGGCGAAATCGAGTTGGACTCTCAGTTTAAACTTACCGTCAGTGATTTGCCGCTCTCGATGATGACTCCTCTTTTGACCAAATCTGGAGTCGTTCCGGGGCGATTCCGCCCAAAATTTGCGTGGCTGGATTGCAATGCCGAGGTCAAAGGAGTTTTTAGCCGCCTGTTTGTTGAAAATCCGGTTCGTCTCTCGGCTTGCGAAATTTCGGGACAAGCGGGCAGAGTGCGTGCAGCCAGCGCCGTTCGAGAACCAAGTGGTCGTTGGCAGCCGTTTGAGCTGACCCTCGACGATCTCGATTTAGGAAAAGTGTTTGAAACTTTCGAATTGGATGGACCGTCGGGGGTTTTTGCGGAGTACGGCAAGCTAAAGTCGAAGGTTCGAGTTCAATCCGCCGCGGAATTCGAAGCTGATGGTAGCGTAAAGGGGGCTGTGGTCCGTTTTGCAGGTGGGGAGGGCACTGCTCTTCAAATGCTCGACATAAATTCGATATCCTTGAAGGCGAAAGGGTCTCGATTCAGTTTTAAGATTTCGGATTTTTTTCCGGCCGGTGGTGCTGCCGATCTCGTAATAGTTGCAGATCACGAAACGCAAACGAACGAAACGAGGTTTAATTTCAATCTTGAGAATTTAAAGCTTAATTCCAGGGTTGAAAAAGTGGTCTTTACCGGTCCTGTCTCGGCGATAAACGGCCGGGCTTCGGGATTGATGCAAAAGCAGGTGTTGACGAAGCTGAAAGCCTCGTTGGTGTTGCAGGACGTGCAGGGTTCCGAATTTAGCTCAAACGATATTCGTCTTGAGGCTCAATCGAACATTGGTCAGTTCATCGAACTCACTGCAAAGTCCTCTTTGGTTGAGATCCATAAATCAGGTCATTTGTTTTCGATTCTGCGACCTGCCCTCCTTGGATGGGGTGGAGTGGAGTCAGAGGATGGGAAACGGGTCGCCGTCAGTAAGGTTTTTATTAAAGGTCGCTTTAGTGAATCAGGATTTAACTGGTCGTCCGCGGAGGGTGCGGTGGGCGGTGTTTTAAACTTGGTGAGCGATGGAAAGATTCTGAGAGATCAAGTCATTGAGGCGCGTTTGGGAGCGTCTTACCCAGGAGCGCGCCGTTTAGCATGGGATGTGAGGGGAACTTGGCGAAAACCTGAGTTTGCAATTGCGTCGGAAGAACTTCGAGCATTGTTGCGACGACCAGACGTTCAAATTCCCAACAAGCCGGGAGATCAAGGTGTCGCAATAGAGTCGGCGGTTGTTCCGCTTCGCTACCTCGGGATCGCAAAATGATCATCGCAAAATAAAAAAGGAAATGAGCGGCGGTTTTAACCGCGATGGCAAATCGATTGGCGAACGCGATTCAAAAGTGATGGATTTTCGTCAGTCGTGTTCTTGGTCTGGCATTCCATAAATACCCAGTCCGGAATATTCGGCGGCACAACCATGCGCTCACCCAATACGTCAGGCCCTAAAATTCGAGGATCTATGTCGGCCAGTTCGGCAGGTGATACCCGGCCCCTTTGCGCCAAAGATGGTACGAACATCATGGTCGCAGTAAGCAATACGAGGCAGAAGAGCGCCGGTGTTAAAACTGAAGGCAATGATCCGCAAAGTGATCTGAGCTGACTTGAGTTATCGGAGTGTAAACACGCGGTCATAGACGTTTTTTTGAACTACATGCGGCACCTCGTCAATCAGAAACAGCGAATTCCGACTAAATCTTCGCTCTGAGATCGGCAAAGGACCGGCGAATCGCATTTTGGACGATCACCGACGCACTCTCTTCGAAGCGGGAGCGCCAGCTCCTTGAGGGTTTCCACGCTAAATGAAAGACATCCCGATTTTCGATGAGGCGAGCGTGGTCGATAATTTCATCGCTCGTGGAGATTTCATCGACCAATCCCAATTTCAGAGCATCGAGACCATGCCAGACGTCACCGTTGGCTGTTTTTTCTAAATCTAAACTCGGGCGATACTCGTGAACATGCTGGCGAAACAGCGCGTGGACATCTTCAATCTGCGAGCGAAACTTTTTAACCCCTTCGTCGGTCACTTGGCCGAAGATGCTGACCGGGCGTTTGTGTTCCCCTGCAGTGACCTCCAAGTAATCGACATCATATTTTTTTAAGAGTCGGTGGAAGTTGGGAACCTGGCCTATGACACCGATTGACCCGATCACTGCAAACGGACTTGCGGTAATTTTGTTGGCCACAACAGCCATCATGTATCCGCCACTTGCCGCGATTTCGTCGATCGCAATCGTTAAGGGGATGCCATTTTTCCGTAGGCGCGCGAGCTGGCTTGCCGCAAGACCATATCCAGTAACGGTGCCTCCCGGGCTTTCGAGCCGAAGTAGCACTTCGTCGTGCCCAATCACTGTTTGTGATTTTACAACATCTAAAATGGCCGTTATTTCATTTCGGAGGCATTCGGATCGGCTGGCTTCTGAATCGCCATGGAAATCAAGAACCCAAAGCCTTTTTTTTGCATTCCCGTCGGCAACTCGCTCTTTTTCGGTCTCTCGGTCAGCTTTCATTTTTGCTTTCCATTCCTTTTTAGAAACGAAGAGCGATTCGAGAGACCGTTTGCGATCGATCCACTCATCATTGAGAGACTTCGCCTCGAGATGCGCTTGGCTCTTAGGTCGAAGCCCCAGATTTGTAAGAATGATCGCGATCGCAGCGACTGCGCCCACTAAGGCAATCAGTAGAACCAGCGCTTGACCGATGAAAAGCAAAAGCTCGGGCGACACTTTGTGGACCAGAATATCGAGAAAGGTTACCTGTAAATCAGCACTGATTGCATTGATGAGATTGTTCATGCGACTAGGTTGACCCAGACAAGAGTCGCGGTCTATTCGGCCTTGGTCCAGTTTCACTGAAGGGCATTCTGCAATTTGCGCGAGAAAATCAGCAAAAATTTGTCCCAGCACGGTGAAAGTACGCGAGTCCGAAGCCAGGTATTCCGAAAAAGAACCATGATATCAGTAGTTAGGCTTTCAAAATTGCAGGCGAAACACTTCCGCATTGCCGGATGGATCTTCGTATTTTTGTCTCCGCTTTATTTTTGCAATTCAGCGTTTTCTGAAATGAGCGACCGCGAGTTCGAAACTCAGTTGGTTTCCCAGAAGCGAGATTTCAATGAGCTCCTCAAATCAAGATTAAAAACCTCGGAGCAAGAAGTTCTTGCGGCCAGAGCACATGGCGAAAAGCGCAGCGAAGAACAGCAGATTCAAAAAGAACTAGAGGCGTCCTATCGGCGTCAAATAAAGCGATATTCGATGGAAGAAATAGAACTTCAAGATCGTGCCGACGAAGAACGTCTTCGAGTGGAATCGTTGAAGGTCGATAACTCGCGCGGCGAGTTTATTGCGCGACGAGATCGGCATCGTGAAATTGAAAAATCGATAGCGCCTGTGGATGGAAATTTAGAATTCCAAATTGATATGAACAAAGAGCCAGACTTCAAGAGCTCTTATCCGGTCGACCCGCTGGGTAGCGGGGGAAAATCGTTTTAAGTTTGTTGGTTTAGCTAGCGCATATTTAAGGAAGACAACGTGGATTTAGCGACAATAAAGTTGGCGGCAGCAACAAACCCGATTGAGGCGGGCCGCATTATATTGGTTCTGGTTGTCGTCTTCCAGGTCAAACATTTCGTCGCGGATTTTCCGCTTCAGAACCGCTACATGTTGCAAAAAACCAGATCGGACTGGAGCTTTATCCCACCGCTGGCTTTGCATTGCGCAATTCACGCGATGATTACGCTGGCCATTGTTAGCTTTATTGATGTGAAACTTTGGTGGCTCGCACTGGTGGACTTTTTCGTGCATTTTACAATGGATCGAATCAAGGCCGGGCCTCGGTATCTGGGACGCTTTCGTGACACTTCAAGTATCGGCTTTTGGATGTCCTTCGGGGTGGATCAGATGGTTCATCATTTTACCCACTATTGGATTACGTGGACGCTGTTCGTTTCCATTCTGCAGCCTTGATTGAAGTTAGAGGTGGGCATGCGGAAAAAAATTAGCTGTCTTCTAATTGTTGCCCACGCGTTGGCTTTTTCGATCCCCGCACTTTCGGTGCCACCGTCACTTTGCGAAGTCCAGTTTGTAAGTGTGTCCGAGCAAAACGGACATAAGGTCGCGAAGGCTGCGGAACAAAATTTAAAGAAGTATGAGAATATCTTTTCGCGCGCCAGGGACCTTGCTCGTTACAAAATGGCCTTCGGCAAAGAATTTATCCGGACTCTCCGCGAAATCGCAGACCGAGGTGGCCACTGGATTGATGCAGGCGCGGGCGATGCCGCCGCGATTCAGGAATTTGTAGAGGAAAACCCGCGTGTTTTCGGTACGGCCATTTCGATTGAAAGCAAGGCAGAGTCCTCCGATCGACTGACGGTGATAAAGGGGCAGTTCATAGAGGACATCCCGAATGGAAAGGTGGCTAAGGGTCGGGTCGTCACAGATTTGATCGGCGGTCTGGCCTATTCGGGAACACCGCATCTGATTTTACGCCAGTATTTTGATTGGGCCGATGCGAATGGCGAAATATTCGTGTTCATGGGAACGCGCGATGTTTACGGATTAAAAAATCGCGTGATCACAGCTGATGGGAGGTATTTGAACCTCATCGATTGGATAAAAGGAATCCCAGGAATCAAAGTTGATTTACTTGTCGAAACTCGTGAAGATGACGGGGTCATTTACGAAAAATGGGCTATGCGACTGACGCGCGATGCTGGGCAGCCGCTAAGTATTCCCGATGTTGTTTTGCGCGAACTTCAGCCTGGTGCACCTCCCACAATGCTTTTTCAAGAGAAGCCAAGTTTTTCTGCTCGGGGAAATAATGCCCTCCTTGAAGCGCAACTAAAAATTCGAAGAGGGATCGAAAATGGGCTGCAGAAAAAAGCTCAAAGCTCGACGTTTACGCAGTTTTTGGACTCTTTTCGTGGGGGTGAAATTACTCACCCGCTTGTGTCGGAAGTGAAAAATTTAAAGCTCGCGCAGAGGTGGGTGAACGTTTCGCCATATGGAGCGAATTTAAAACAGGAACTAGAAAACAGGTCCTACGATGCCTCGAGCGACAAAATATTTTTTGGAGTTTCTCAGCGGCTGATGCGTTTTCGGGTCAATTCGATCAAACCTGAAAGGTTTCAATATACACACGTTTCCGCGGGCTCGCCTCTTGAAAGTTTGAAAGACGTTGGGGTGCTCACGGACTTTTACGGTGACTTCGCGACCAGTCTGCGACCAGATGAAGTGTTGCGAAAGTATGTTCAGGCGATCGGCGATTCGGGAACGGCGTTCATATTTCTTGGACCAGAGTATACGGGCTTTGGTGCGAGCTCAGATGTTCTCACCGAGAAAGGCAAACGGATAAGTCTGCGCAATTGGTTAAAGTCGATACCCGGGCTCGATGTGAAGTTGTTTCGGGGCGGTTATGCATATGCGGGAGGTCAGTGGACCTTTGTGCGAATTAGAAAAACTAAATCCAGCGTTGCGATTCCGCCACTCAAATTCTTAGGTGCAGATATTCACACTGACGGCGACGTTCCAGCAATGATTTTCCAAGAGGGAGTGCCGCGATAAACTTTGAAAGCGCATTCAGTTCGCGTGAAGATGAAGAGTCCTCAGGCGTTCGATCAATTTTTTCCGCAAGTTTAAATCCGACATTGCATTCATATGGCCAGGATCAGAAACGGTCCAGCGGACTTTTTCGCCAGGATAGGAGTTATGGAGCAAAACTCCTTGGTGATTAGAAACAACGGGGTCGGTCTCAGAGTGCAAAAATACCGCTGCCGGTAAACTTTTGGGATCAAAGGTCTCGAGTTTAGGTCCTGCGCTTAAGTGGTCAGACACCAAAACGTAGCTAACCCACTGAAATGGCCAAGTGAGCCACATTTCCGCAAGTTTCTCGCGTGCGATAGAGGTAAAGCTATAAAAGCTTGAATCTATGACCAACAAACGAAGTTGACCTGCGCTTGTCTTATTTGCTGTTAGCGCGCGAAGCGCTAGATTGCCTCCAAGGCTTTGGCCAAAGATAACAAGCGGCACTCCAAGCTCCAAGGCGCGATCGTTGGCCCACTTTAGGGCTGTCACCCCATCATCAACAAAACCTTCCAAATCACTGCGGTAGCGACCGATTTTTCCGTCTGATTTGCCGTAACCCCGGTAATCAAAAGTCAGCACTTCCCAACCCATTTCTGGCAGCCACGAGAGAAACCGATAATGGCTGGTCATATTCTGCGCGTTCCCGTGGAACTGAAGTGCAACCCCAATCGGCTTCGCTGGCGGAGGAAGGCGCATAGCCGCAAGCCGTGTTCCGTCGGCAGACGTCAACTGAAGTCGTTCGTGGACGACCTTCTCGTCTGCGAGGTAGGGGAAGTCTTGCTGGCTGGGAAAAAAGAAAAGACCGGTGCACCCACTTAGTACAAGACAAACGGTCCCATAAAGGATAGCCGAAATTAGCAAGTTGAAGGACCGACGCTTTGATTTCAAATTCATATTGCTGTAGCAAATCAAGGTTGCTAGCGATTTTCAACACCTGCTTCTTAAGAAAGCACCAAGATGCCAGAACTTCCTGAAGTAGAAAGCGTTCGCACACAGTTGTCGAAGAAAATCACTCCACGGTTAAAAGTGCGAGAAGTGCTTTTCTTTCGCAAAGATTTGCGTTTCCCGATTTCAGTAAAAGTTAAGTCGACCATGAACTCCAGAGAAAGGTTAGGCCCACTTCTTGGAATTGAACGTCGGGCCAAGTATCTGCTTTTTAAATTTCAGTCGGGCTACTTTCTTTCGCATCTTGGTATGACTGGCTCTTGGCGAGAGGTCGCACCCGACGAGCCAAGGGGTTTGCACGATCACATTTTAATTCATTTCGAAAATGAAACAGCTTGGATGTACAACGATCCTCGTCGTTTCGGGTACGTCGATTGGGTCGAGGATCTCACTGAGCATCCCTTATTGAAGCACCTCGCACCAGAGCCGTTAAATCCTGAGTTTTCGAAATCGTATCTGGTCGATACATGTCGCCGGAAAAAAGTGAGCATTAAAAGTTTGATTATGGATCAACGACGGGTTGTGGGGGTCGGCAACATATATGCGAGCGAGGCGCTGTTTCGCGCGGGTATAAGGCCTACCCGAATGGCGGGGCGTATTAGACCGAACGAGCTCGAACGTCTTGTCCAATCCATCAAGCAGGTGTTAAGCGAGGCGATCGAGCATGGTGGATCCACAGTCAAAGATTTCAAGGGGGCTGATGGCTATGCCGGCCGCTTTCAAAGCCGGCTCTTCGTCTATGATCGTGCGGGTGGAAACTGTCGTAAATGCGAGTCCAAGATCGTCTCAAAACAGCTCGGCGGACGGTCAACTTACTGGTGTCCAGTTTGTCAGCCTTCCACTGGTCTGACATCGAATCGCGATTCGGAAAAATAGACAGACCATAACATGCACGGGTAACCTAATTAGGTGTCCAACCGTCAAACGTCCCAATCACTTCTCGTGCTCGATCCCCGGTTCGAACGAGAGTTAGAAAAAAAACTTCCTGAAATGGTGACCCTTCGTCGCTTGGCGCGCGCGCTAGAAGGGAAGGCGCGTATCAATGTTGAGGCGACTGTAGAACGAAACGGACGCTCGTTCCCACTGATTTCAGTGGTCATGGGAAGCGAAGATCCAGAGGCGCCAAGTTTCGGAATCTTCGGAGGCGTGCACGGGTTGGAGCGAATTGGTTCAGATGTCGTAATCTCATGGATTCAGACGTTGGCCGAGACTATGGATTGGGACGAGTTCGTTCAAGACCGCTTAAAAAAATCTCGGCTGGTTTTTATGCCGATCGTCAATCCTGTAGGGATTTTCGAAACTCGCCGGTCCAACGGAAATGGAATCGACTTAATGAGAAACTCTCCAGTGCGGGCAGACCAGGACCCCGCGTTTCTTCTTGGTGGGCACTCATATAGCCCGCGTTTGCCCTGGTACTCGCCGGACGTTCGTGGCCCGCAGGACATGGAAATAGAATCTCGTGCGCTCTGTGCGCTTGTCGAACGCGAAATGTTTAAATCGAAATGTGCTGTCTCGGTTGATGTGCATTCGGGATTTGGTTCAGTCGATCGACTTTGGTTCCCGTGGGCGAAATCAAAGCAGCCGCCGCCGCATCTAGAAGAAATCACGGCGCTGAAACAGCTCTTTGATCGCAGCCATCCGCATCACTTTTATCAGATCGAGCCTCAGTCTAAAAGCTACACCACTCACGGAGATTTGTGGGATTGGCTTTACGAACGTCACACGAATGAGACTAGCGGAAACTCGTTCTACTTGCCCTATACTTTGGAGCTTGGCAGTTGGCTTTGGCTCAAAAAAAATCCGCGCCAGCTTTTTTCATCCTTAGGTGCATTCAATCCGGTGCAACCTCACCGAATTAAGCGGATTCTACGTCGCCATTTAACGCTTTTTGATTTTCTTCACCGTGCGGTAATCTCATCAAATGCCTGGTTGGGAGGCGATGAAGCGACGCGCAGCCGTTTGCGTCGACGTGCAATGGATTTGTGGTATAGCGACGTCGGATGAAGAATCAAATGAACGATGAGATGGACAATCAGTCGAAAAAACAAGAAATCCACCAGCTTTTTTTGATTCGCGGACTTGCCCGTGAAAGTCGTCACTGGGGTGATTTTGTCGCCGATCTTGAAACGGCTTATAGCGCCACGGGTCGTAAAGTTCGAGTAGAAACAATCGATCTGCCGGGTTGCGGTCGTCATTCGGAAATGCGTTCTTGCACGACTGTCCGGGAGACTGCTGATTTTGCACGGGAAAAAATGAAGGAGATATTGGCCAAGGAGGCACAGGCAGGTACAGAACCGGCCGCGCACCGGCGATTGGTTTCTATCAGTCTTGGAGGTATGGTTGGCGTTTCTTGGATGGCGCGATATCCACACGACTTTCACTCTGCTGTACTCATCAACTCGTCGTTCCGAGGACTTTCTAAGTTTACTCAGCGACTTCGATGGGATTCGTGGTGGAGGATTCCGCTGATAGTCGGAGAGCGAAGTATCGTTGAGCGAGAAAAGAAAATTCTAGATTGGGTTTCCAATCGTACAGATCGCAGGCAGGAAGTACTCGATAGTTGGGTCCAAATTCAGTTGACGAGACCTGTTTCGCCGCTAAATTTGGCCTTGCAGCTGACGGCGGCTTCGGTGTTTAAGGCACCCGTTACCTCTGACGAGAACGCAGTCTTGCCTAAGCTTTTGTTGCTTTGCAGTCGCCAGGACCGGATGGTCCATCCCGATTGTTCTCAGGCAATTGCCGACCTTTACAAGGCGCCGGTCATTTTTCACCCGACCGCTGGCCATGATTTGCCGCTGGACGCAGGACCGTGGGTTGCGACCATGATCTCCGAGTGGTAACTCTGTTTCATCATATGCTTTAGCATTTGCTTGAGACGGCGAGGGGGATCGCATGGCCACGTTCAAACGGGCTCAATTACCTAAATTTATCGATTGTCTTGGTTGTAAGTTAACGTTGTCAGCACTCCTCGCGGCCATCATGGGTGTTGCGTGTTCGCCGAACGGTACTGCTGCTTCCCAGGCACCAGCGAAAAAAGATGACGGCGTGGTTCAAACGGGTCAGTTGCCTCGCACTGGACTACTCGACGGGGCAAATTTGAAAGCGACAACGATAGAGTCGGTTGTCGGCAAAGTGAATGCCGGCGGAGTTTTGGTTCTTGGGGAATTGCACGGCAATGCAACTCATTATTTTCGTCAGAAAGGGGCATTGTCAGCGCTGGCCGCGACAGGCCGGTGCACGGTCAGTGTGGGGCTTGAGTTCCTATCATGGGTTCATCAAGCTTCCGTGGATGATTTTTTTGATGGAAAGTTGGCAGAAGCCGACTTTTTGAAAGCGGCAGAGTGGGGCGGAAACCCGTTCTCTGATTACCGCGACCAAGCCCTTTTCTCTAGGCAAACGGGCGGAAGATTGATTGGTCTCAATGCCCCGAGAACGTTGACAGGTGCGATTTCCAAACGAGGAGTTGAGGGGCTTACGGCGGAAGAGGTAGCGTTGATGCCGCCTGAATTTAGTTTGGGTAGCAAGGGCTACCGAGAGCGCTTTGATTCCATCATGGGCGGACATATTCCGGCTCAAGCACTTGACCGGTACTTTGCCGCTCAAAGCACATGGGACGAAACTATGGCTTGGCAGGTGGCTAAGTTTTTAGGCGCAAACCCAACTCACTGCGTGGCTGTTATAGTCGGAGATTTTCACGTGAATTTTGGCGGTGGTTTACCTGATCGCCTTCGCGCCCGCGGGATCGGCAACGTAGTGACCATTTCGCAAGTCGACACCTTCTCTCTGACTGAGCCCGAACTGACAGCGGAGCTTGGTCCGGATTCGAGGTATGGTGATCGCGCCGATGGAATATGGCTTTCGAGCACTGACCCCGGCCCCTCTCCCACAGTTGAAGCTGAAGCAGTGAAAAGTTTGCAGGGTTTCCGCTTCGAACCGCTTGAGGCCAAAGGGCTCTAAATTGCCTACCACGGCTTAATTGGGGCCGATTTATGACCTTTTTGCTGTCGATCCGACAGAATGAGGCCCTATTCGTCGATCATTTGCCTCTCATTTCGGGCTCGGATAGGTTTTCTAAGTCTGCGCCTTGCACTTAGGGTGAGGACCTCCGGAGGGGTGGTAAGTGGTAAGAACGAAACTTCGTTTTTCTGAAGTGACTGTTAAGAGGGTGGGCCTGGGGCTTCAGGCCTGCTCGGTCTTCGTCGGTCTTGCAGTATCGGTCTCGGTCACGGCATTTCCTCTGTCATCTTTCGCTGAAAAGCAAAAGTCGGTAATGGTTTTGGCCCCACTTCAAACGCCAATTACAGTTGCGGTGAAATCTCCCAACCAAACTCCGTCGTTTGACGAGCTTTCTTTCAATTTGCGATTTGAGAGCTACCTCAATCGCGAAAAGCCGCCTGCCGGAGTTCCAGATTATCAGCAAATTGGTGCCCATTTCCGAACCGAATCTGAGGGTCGCGTCTTCAACGGCACGCTCGAACTTGGAGGAAGCTTCGCTACGGCCGTCGAAAATTACTCGAACATTTATGTGCCAGAGGCATTTTTAGAACTGCAGACGGAGGACTTTACCGAAGCGGAACTGAACGGCGATTTTCGTGGACGAGTTTCGGCTGGCCGCCGCTTAGAAACTTGGAGTCAGTTGGATCGCAATTGGGATCTAGGCCTTTGGGAACCGTTGAATCGGTTTGATGCCCTACGGCCCATCGACCAAGGTTTGACTGGCGTCTTTATAGAGGCAGGCACGGGCGATTTTAAATTGGTCGCCTTCGCTTCGCCGATCTATGTGCCGGAGCAGAGCGGTAATTTTTCATTGCAAAATGGACGATTTAAATCTGCAAGCCCCTGGTTTACAGAACCCACGGATCGCCTCATTCTTTTTTCCGAAACAACTCAAGTTCAATACGATATTATAACGCCGTCGACGGGCTCCGTTATCAGCCACTCTTCTGGCGGAGTATTGCTTCGTTACGGCAGTTTGCAAGACGGCTTCTACACGCAAGCGAGCTACATGTTCAAACCGCGCAATCAGCTGTCTACCCCTTTTGAAGGATCATTGAATCTAACGGACACTTCTAGTTTCGCGTTTGTCCAAGTGAATCCGCAGGTGATCTATCATCAGTTGGCAGGCGCTGAACTTGGTTACAACAGCCTTACTCAAGATGGGGATCGGGCTTTCGGACTTGGAGTTTCGGCGTTGGTAGATCTTCCGACCAACGAATTCGCGGGACCGAATCTGACGTACCAAGAGTTGGATCCAATGTTGTTTCTTAGCCCGAAGGTTTCAATTGGTTTCGATGTTGGGCGAACGGATTTTGAATTTGCAGTTAGTTACCTACAGGCAACGGGCGGCGGATTTACTATGAAGGGGCCGTTTGCAAGCGAGAAAGCGATTTTTGGTTCCCGGGTGCCTTTCAAAGAAGCACTTGCAGTGGATGGACGCATGGCAGTTGGCAAGGGACGAAGATCAACGTTCACTCTTGGCGGTCGTTGGCTAGAGGAGCTTTCAGAAAATGGGTCCATGCTACAAGCCGATGCGAGCCTGGATTTTTCGATGAATGGTCAGTCACAAGACTGGCGCCTTTCGTTGATGGGCGATGTCCTGGGAAGCCGTCTTCCGTCGAACGAAAATCAAGGTTACGTTTCCCGATACCGCGGAAACGATCGATGGATTTCTCAAATTCGATTTATTTTCTAACCAAATCTGCGGCGCGTCTAACGCTGCACGTGGCAGTGAATTCTTTTGTCAGGGATGGTGACTACGCCGGGCATCTACCACTAGAAGCAAATCGAACATTCGTCGGTATTTCTAGGTGGCTACGAGAGGGGTTCGGTGGCGTTAGATTCGTTAGCAGACGGGCGTCCTTCTGGAGCCGGTTGTGTCGTTCGAGACACATGGGTTGCGCCACACCTTGACCGCATATTAGATCGCGCTCGCGTAGCAACTGGAAAACGATTTCGATCGCGAATGGTCGAACTTTCTGGCCGGTTGATCCTTGCTTACAGTCAACGACCATTGACCGAAGACGCTTCGTCGCGACTGACTCTTGCAGGTCAAGCGATCGAGGACATTCATTTAGGAAGTCTGGTAATTGATGACATTCAAGACGGAAGCCTCGTGCGACGTGGGCAGCCATCACTGCACCAACAGGTGGGCGTTCCGCTAGCGTTAAATGCGGGTAACTGGCTTTATTTTTCGGCGCTCAAAAGCCTCATGAAAATTCCTTGGAGCTCAGTCTGCGAATGTGAGGCAGTGGACCTCGCCATCGAATCGATGTTGCAGGCTCACGAGGGCCAGGCCATTGATCTCGGTGTGGACATAACAACAGTCCCGGATCACCTCGTAGCAAGTGCTGTCGAAGCCTCTTCGAATCGAAAGACGGGCGCGCTGATGGCAGCCGCCTTTGGTTTAGGGTTTCTTGCCGCACACCCTGACGGTGAGTTTGAAACAAGTCTCTATCGAGACTTTCAGAAGTTCGGGCGCCAATGGGGCGTCGCCCTTCAAATGTTCGATGACTTGGGCGCATTTCAGCAAAGCCTTCTCGGTCTCGAGCCTCCCGAGAAACAATTCGAAGATTTTCGCAACCGGCGTCCATGTTTCTTTTGGACTTTGGCTATCGGAAATTGGAGCGGCGCTAGTTCGATTCAGAGAAGGACTGTCTCAGCGTTCGTAGATTCCTTGGCGAGACTTAATTTTTCTGACACCGCCTACGACTTTCAGCTTGTTTCTAATCTACCAGAGTTCCGGTCATTTTCTGATCTGGTTGCAGAATCGAATCTCATTCAACAGGGGGCTCAGCTGGCGATGCGACGATCCGAGCTCGCTATTGATGAATTGGCTTCGAGCATGGCGACAGAAAATGTTGAACTTCTCAATGAATTTAATTTTTTGCGAAAGATTAGTTTAGATCTCGCGCAAGCTTATGGAAACTTTGCGACAATGACCTCGAAAAATGCGAACGTAGTGAGTGGCGAACGATTTGAAGGAGCCCAAGTATGAACTCAGATTTCAAGAGCGATAAAAAAGGCGCACGCGTTGCTGTGATCGGAAGCGGATTTGGTGGTCTCAGCGTTGCGATTCGGCTTCAGGCAAAAGGCTTTCAGGTAAAGATTTTTGAAAAGCGAGACCAACCTGGTGGACGCGCCTATGTGTACCGAGAAAAAGGCTTCACCTTTGATGCGGGACCTACTGTCATTACGGCACCGGAATCGCTGGAAGAACTTTTTCAGCTTACCGGCAAGCGCATGGCGGATTATGTCGAAATGATTCCAGTTTCCCCATTCTACCGATTGCTTTGGGATGATGGCTTCAAATTTGATTATTCCAACAATGAAAAAGAACTGTACGAACAGATCGGTAAGAAATCACCGGAAGATGTCAGTGGATACAAGCGTTTCCTCGAATACTCTAAGGAAGTGTTCGACGAAGGTTACACGAAGCTCGCCGCAACCCCGTTTCTGCACATCTGGAGCATGGTTAAAGTTTCGCCTCAACTGGTGCGCTTAGGCGCACACCGCAGTGTTTACGCGACCGTGTCCAAGTTTATTAAAGACAAACACTTGCGCGAAGCATTCAGCTTTCATTCTTTGTTGGTGGGCGGAAATCCGTTTTCCACATCGTCGATCTACACGTTGATTCATTTTCTTGAGCGCAACTGGGGCGTGTTTTTTCCCCGGGGCGGTACGGGCGCGCTTGTTAAGGCGATGGTTAAATATTTTGAAGAGCTTGGCGGAGAAATTTCGCTGAAGGCGGAAATTGAAAATATTGAAACCAAGGGCGGGGCCGTTTGCGGTGTTCGTTCGAAAAACGGAGAGATGTGGGCCTGCGACGCTGTCGTCAGCAACGGCGATGTCTTGCACACATACAAAGATCTTTTGAAAAGTGAGCCCAAAGCAAGATCCAGCGAGCGACGACTTGAAAAATCAGACTACTCGATGTCGTTGTTCCTGATCTACTTCGGCACTAAAAAGAAGTACCCGAACCTCGCTCACCACAACGTTCTATTCGGACCACGTTATAAGGAGCTGTTGGAAGAGATTTTTGTCAAAGGTGGGGAACTGCCAGAGGACTTCTCGCTTTATCTTCACGCTCCAAGTTTGTCGGACGCAAGCCTGGCGCCTGAAGGCTCGGAGTGCTTTTATGTACTTGCTCCGGTGGCTCACCTTGGAAAGCTTAAGATTGATTGGAAGACAGAGGGTCCAAAGTATGCGGACCGCATTCTTTCCTATATGGAAGAGAAGTATCTTCCAGGTCTCAAGGAGAACCTCGTGGTGCAAAAGATCTTCACGCCCGAAGATTTCAAGTACGAGCTCAATTCGCACCTCGGGGCTGCGTTCTCACTTGAACCGAAGCTCACGCAAAGTGCGTATTTCCGACAGCACAACCGCGACTCGAAGATTGGCGGGTTATACTTCGTTGGTGCGGGCACTCACCCAGGGGCGGGAGTACCTGGTGTTGTGAATTCAGCAAAGGCAACAGCGGGACTTATGATTGAAGATTTAGGGAAGCTCTTCGGCGCGAAATCTGGTCTTAGTAAGGTGGCGGCCAACGATCCTGCAAAGACAGATATAGCCCGAACCGTCAATATGCCTGCCAGTCAAAACGAGCGCGGACCTGACGCCAATGTCTGATCTCGTTCGCGACGGCAGAGACACAACGAAGGCAGCAAAAACAGATATTCAGAAAGGCTCGAAGAGTTTTTCATTCGCGAGTCTCGTTTTTTCTAAGAAAGAACGCGAGGCATGTTGGCGTTTGTACGCCTGGTGCCGTCGTTCCGATGATGCCATCGACAGCGCAGTTTCTCGGGAAGAGGCAGTTCATCAATTAGAAAACTTAAAGGTTAAAACTCGTGCAAGCTTCCGAGGAGAAGACCTCGGAGAGCACCCTTGGACGGGACTGAAAGAGATTGCAGTTCGTTATCGCATTTCTGAACATGCGGCGCTCGATCTTCTTCGGGGTTTTGAAACAGATCTCGGTGAACAGCGACCAGTTAACGGGATTTCAGTGCAAATGAAATCTTGGGACGAGTTGGCTGACTATTGTTACTGTGTCGCTGGGACAGTCGGACTTATGATGTGTCCAATCATGGGAGTAAAGAATCCAGATGCTGCGAAAGCTGCGATTGCGATGGGTTCGGCGATGCAATTGACGAATATCTCCCGTGATGTTCGCGAGGATTTTGAAAGAGGCCGGGTTTATCTTCCAGCTGATTGGCTGTTGGCTCGCGGAGTAATGCCTCAGGACCTTTTGAAAACTGAAAACCGAAAGGCCGTGTTTTCGGTTGTTCAGCAAATGCTCGACAAAGCAGAAGATATGTACGCGATGGGGGAAGCTGGGTTACGATTTCTTCCGTGGCGAGCAGCTTGGGCAGTGTTAGTCGCTGCGTTTGTTTATCGCGAAATTGGACGTCAGGTTCTTGAAAAAGGGTCGGACACTGATTTTAGCAGAGTCGTCGTTGGTCGCAGTAAAAAGTTGTTTCTGTTTTTACAAGCCAGTGTCCAGCTGATGAAGTGGCGCTTGGTGGGTTATGGTCCGGATCGAATGGAATCTCTGAAAGGGCAATCAAATGGCATCAACAACATCCTTCCTTCGTGAAACTTATATTTACGCCGCTCGCGTGAAGCAATTCTCGCCAGTTGATTGGATCGTCTACATCGCGTGGGTCGGAATGATGTACGGCTTGTTTATCGCGGTCGGCGGCTTCCTCCTGCTGGGCCATTTGGCGGGAGTCGAGTATCCCGCCTATGTATGGAACATTCCAATCGGCGTCTTTATTTTTTCGACGGCAATTGCGTTCGATACGATCGGTCACCGCACGATTTATAAAGAGTACTTACAAAAAGCGGAAGCCTTGGTTCATCACATTACCATTTTTGCCGGGATAACAAGCATTTTGGTCCTATGCATGGCCTATCACTTTCCCGTGTTCTTGCGAATTCCAGCTTTAGTCTTGATCGCACTGTCGATTTTCTATTCGATGGTCGACGAAGCGCTTCACTGGCATCGGTACATGACGCAAAATTCTGACCGCGTTGAAATGTGGAGCCACTTCTTCATTTTCGTCGGCCATATCATCATGGTGATTGCATGGTGGCAGTGGTACGCAGAGGGGTATTTGGGCGTCAAAGAAACGATCGCGGCAAACCCGATTCTTCAGTTGCTCTAAAAAGTTTCTTATCGATTAGTTTCTTATCGAAAAACCTGGTCCTCTTCGCGGCGAATGAGGACTACAAGCAATACAAGCAAAACAGAAAAAGCAGCGAACAATCCCCAAAGGTCGCGCTTCGCAATGTCGCCGCCTAAGAGTGTCGCCCAAAGCAGTTCACCGTAATGACGACTTGGTAGATAAACTGAAACATCTTGCACGACTTTTGGCAAAATACCGGGCGGCATCCAGAGCCCCCCGGCGAAAGACAGCGGTAAGTACGTCAAGTTAAGAACAGGCGTCGATGATCGCGCGCTGACCACCAAACCCAGTGCGAGGCCAAGGCAAGCAAAAGGGAACGCACCCAGAGCGAGTGTCAGTAAAAACTGACCCCAGTGATAGGGAGCGAAGTCGAGGTCTCCTAAAAACCTAGCGGTTGCAAGCACACCAAGCACGCCGAGTGTCGCGAAGACAATTCCAGAAAAAATGCGTGCCGCAAGTTGTGTGCCTCGAGGGGCTGGTAGCACCCGTAAGTAAGAATACCAAGAAGTTTCACGATCTGTCGCGACGCCTATTCCGAACTGAAACAGAACGACACTGAGTACTGCAAAAGCGCAGAATGAAGCGGTCAGCATCGCGAGACCATCGGCATCTGGCGCGTTGGGAATTCCAAAAAACCAGAAGAAGAGTGAAGGGAACACAAAAGTCGAAACCAAGTACATGGGCTGCCGAAGATTCTCGAGGGTGAGATAGTAGGTATGAAGAATCAAAAGTTTAATTGGGATTCTCATTTCCATTGCCCCGAATGTATTTCCAAAGCTTCCTCTAGGCCAAGACGTCGAACTTCAAGATTTTCGAAATGGGTCCCTTGATTTACGAGATCTCGAATTTTGGCATCGCTATCTTTGACGGACTCTTCAAAGATTTTTCCATTGGCATGGTAGCGAAGTCGCTTGAAATCAATCGGTTTTAGGATCTCTTCGATCGTTCCGTCGATTCTCAGCTGACCTTTTTCAAGCAATAGAACTCGATCGGCAATTAGTCCTGCCTCATGCAGATCATGAGTGGCCAAGAGCACAGAGCCACCTTGCTTTTTAAACCTCTCGATTTCTTGCCAGAGTTGCTTTCTCGATTCCACGTCTAGACCAGTCGTGGGTTCGTCGAGAATAAGAAGTTCAGGACGACCAATGAGCGCGCAGGCGAGTCCCACGCGGCGACGCTCGCCGCCGCTAAGCCCGCCTAGCTTATTTTTCCAAACTCGTTCCAGGTTAAATCTGCGTTTTAGCTCTTCGAGATCAAATGTGTTTCGAAAATGTCCTTTAACCAGGCTCAAGACTTCGCTCGTATTGAGATGCGCGGGGTAAGACAAATCCTGCGAGGTGTAACCGACTCGAAGTCGCGCTTCGGGCGAGCGAGGGGAGTGGCCGAAAAGTCGCGCGATCCCTTTAGTTGGCTCCCGTAGTCCCAGCAAAATTTTAAACGTCGTACTTTTTCCCGCGCCGTTTGGTCCAAGAAACACTGTCACTTGGCCTGGGCTTAGGCGAAAAGAAAGTGGACCGAGTGCAGCTTTGCCTAGGTAGGATTTTTCAACATTTTCAAAATCGGCAATCGATTGGCTCAAAGCTGGTCCTCGGCCGGAACCAGTGCTTGAACGTCGCTATTCTTAGTTAGGCGCTGGAGTTCGATCTCATACCGCGAGTCCTCCGTCGCAAAAACTTTATCCCAAAACGTAAAAAACAATCCGTAGTTGGTTCGGAAATAGCGATGGTGCTGCGCATGATGAGTCCCAGTAATAAGCCATCTTCCAAGAAACCGACCAAATCGGTTTGGCGGCAGAACCTCAAAACCTAAATGATTGATGATTGCCGACACAGTCATAAACGTTAGGTAGGCGAGTAAAACCGTCGGATGCACTGGAAGAAATAAAACAATCAACGGAAGTGCTAATGCCTGAATGAAACCTTCAACGGGATGAAAGGAAAACGAGGCCCAAGGGGAGGGAGTTAAACTTTGATGATGCAGTGAATGGAACTTCCGATACACCCGAGGAAGATGAAGCCAGCGGTGTGTGACGTAAAAGTAGAAGTCATGAAGGATCGACATCACCACAAAACTGACAGGCAGATACCAGAGTCCATATTGGTTGAAGGACAAGTAAATCTTGGTCCAGCCAATTTGCCAAATGAGACCAAGTCCCACTCCGCTTAAACCGAAAAGCAAAGAGGTGATCACCGACCATTTGATTTCGAAGCCCTGCATTTCCTTCGACGGTAGGGTCTCGTAAATTTGGCGTTTCGCCCAAGTAGTTGGTTTATGCCAGTAAAGCATCGCCCAGATCGGAGTAACTATGAGAAAATAACGAAACGCGACAATTGCCGAGAGGACCAGAGTTGCCAAAAAAAAGTTTTCAAAAACAGTAAGATCAAAGGGGAGGTAGGACTCTAGGCGCTCAAAATGACCTGGTAAACCATCTAAACGTGAAGCCGAAAGTTCAGACACTACTTAACTCCAGACGCGCCTTTTCAAAACAGCCGCCGGGCTAGAGATTCTCTGAAGAAGCAACTCGACGCAAGAGACAATGCGGAGGATAATAGTGCCGATGGCAGAAAGTTTGCAAAAACCGAATCTCGAAACGGGCAATCTCGCAACGGGTGCTAAGATTCTAATCGAAGGAGCGGGGCTTGCCGGCTGTATGGCGCTGATTGCGCTCAAATGGCGATGGCCCGATTTGGAAATTCACCTTTCGTCGCAACCTCCGCACGGGACTATTTCGGCTGATCGGTCCGAAGCCGCAAGTAAGACCTGGTGTTTTCACGAAGGTGATGTTCAACCCGAGTCCTGGGCATGGCTGACGCCGTACATTTCTTGTTCATGGTCGGGCTATGACGTCCATTTTCCAAAGCATTCGCGATCTCTCTTGAGCCGGTATTATGCAATTCGTTCCACCGATTTTTTTGATCGCGTCAAAGCAACCTATCCGATGGCCTTTCAAGGGCGTGACCAACAGGCAAATTACGACTTGAAAATTAAGGCGACCGGTTGGCCGCCGGTATCGCGGTCAACGGATTTTGGCTGGCAGAAATTTGTCGGTCTCGATTTAAAGCTAAAATCCCCGCACGGTCTTCAGCGTCCGATTTTAAAAGATGCGCGGGTCGAGCAGATTGATGGCTATCGTTTCTTCTACTGTCTTCCTTGGTCTGAAAGGTCGCTCTTAATTGAAGACACCTATTATTCGAATACCCCTGATCTCGATGTCGAAAAAATTCGCCGAAAAATTCTTCAGTTTGCGCAGCTTCAAGGCTGGGAAGTAGAAAGCGAAGAGCGGATCGAGAAAGGGGCGTTGCCTCTTGATATGGGACTTTGTGAAATTCAAGCTAGGGTAGATCTTAAAGTTGGACAAATCTCGATTGGCGCTGCTTCTGGGCTTGCTCATCCGGTGACAGGCTACACAACCTCAACTTTGATTCAGCAAATCGAAAGCATGGTTCGTGAACCCAGCGAAGATGAAAGTTCTGCCGGATGTGATTTGGTAGATCTGGCTCGGCGGGTCGACGGCGTGAATGAGAACCTTCGTATTCAGTCTCGGTATTTTCACTTGCTCAATCGCATGTTGTTTAAAGTGGCGCGTCCTGAAGAGCGTTATGTCGTATTAGAGCGCTTTTATCGCCTGTCCCCAGATCTAATCTCACGTTTTTATGCTGGCCGTTTGAATTGGACGGATCGAGCTCGAATATTAATCGGCCGACCCCCTGTACCGCTGCTTCCCGCAGTTCGTGAATTTTCTTCCTGGATCTGAACGTAACTCGAATAATCATATTCCGTCAGATACGGTCGACTCGGGTCCGACAAAACTATTAAAGGGAATTGCGCATGAATAACTTCGTTAAAAAAATGGATCGCCTTTTGCGTTCCACGTCAATGGTGTTTTCGGTGTTGTTTGCTACGACTGGATTTTCGATTGCCGCGACAACATTGTATGTCGATACGGCGAGCGCGGCAGTTCGCGCGCGCGCGACAGGCGAGTTAAACAAGATCGAAAATGCCGAGGTCTTCAC
The DNA here is from genome assembly GCA_017302795.1 of Deltaproteobacteria bacterium. Classification (GTDB taxonomy): domain Bacteria; phylum Bdellovibrionota; class Bdellovibrionia; order Bdellovibrionales; family JAMPXM01. The sequence continues at coordinate 69,601 of JAFLCB010000008.1, forward strand.
ACTAGTCGGCGTAACGCCGAGTACGATCGCCGATGAAGTAGTCGCAGAAATCGGAAAACGAGTTCGCCAATCTTATTACCGAATGGGTTATGAGGTTCGTGGTTATAACGGCGGTTGGGTCGATCAAGCTCAAGCCCTGCTGGCATTGAAAGAACCTAAAGGCGAGTTCCGCGGCATTTCTACGGAAGGTGAAGCAGAACTTTTGCAGTGGATCGCCGATAAGGACGTCGATCGAATCGAAGCGGTCTCGCTTGAAACCAATTACCACGGCGGCACTGGCCTCGAAGACGTCTATATCTTCGTTCCGAAAATGCCGGCCACAGAGGTTCTCGTCATTCGTGCATTTTGGTACGCGGAATAGTTTTCGCTCTTATCTCGAACAAACGCGAAAGCTCGCCGGAGCTTTCGCGATTTCCACAAAACGCGGCTGTGGTGATCGAAATTCATTTTCAAGTCCTACTCTCTCCACTGTCGAAAGCTTCTTTAATCCGTAAGAAGTGCCGTCTGCCCAGGCGACCAGAATAGGCGTGCCTATGTTTTCATTCGCGCTGCTTTCAATGTTATTTGCAGGTCCACTGACTCGCTGGGCGCGAACAAACGGATCTTCGTCTATGACAATCGCGACGCCCAGAGAGGTCTCAACGACCCAAGAATTTCCAGCTCGCAAGAGAGCTCGGATCTGAGGCGAAGTAATTCGCAAGACAGCGGCAGGGAAGCAGCCGAGTCCTCGTGGCGGCGCGAGCGCTGATGTCGGTACCGTGCCTGGAACAGAGTTGGAACCACTTCCGGAACCAGCTCCCGCAACGACTTCTGAGACCGGCACGCGGCCCGTCCGAACTACTTGTACCAAATCTTGGCGATTTAACTTTGGCTGGTGACTGAGTTCAAATGCGGCTCGCGCTGTAAAAGCGGCGCTTGAATTTGACGACCCCTTATAGATTCCATTTTCCGACTTTTCGGAATTTGATTCGCCGACTGTTTCAACCGCTGACGCGATTCGAAATTCAGGTTTCTGACGTGAGCGAGAAACGGCGCTGAGATTTGAATCGTTTGCACCTACCGTGATCACGGAAGAAAGGTCACTTGGTGCCAGCAGGGTTTCACCTTCTGTTCGGTTCAGTTGCTCGATAAAATCGCCGCTGGTAGTAAGTCGTAAGTAGTCGGATTTTGTAAACCCGGTCGATCGAAATTTAACTCGCAAATAGTAAATGCCAGGCTTCACTGATACCTCAAGAATTTCTCTTGGGTAAAGCGATTCGCCATTCGCTAGTGGCCGTCCTTCTCTCGGTGCTGGCTTTTGAATCAAGGCCGCTGATTGTAGGACTTTGAGGGTGTCGTCAGTGAGGACGAGATCGAGATCTTTTTCGGTTCCAATTGCAGTGTCATTTGAAAACGCACTCCAACTTAAAACTGAGCGAACCATGCAGCTGCCAGAAGAATTTTTATGGCAGCGAAATTGAACCGAGCTATTTGGACCGGGAAGGTAGGCCCAATCGTCGGCGATTCTCTCGACTGGAGCTTGATAGAGGTTCCTGCCAAAGTTTCCGGCGGCATTGATCCACTTGATACCGGCATCGGTTGCGCGGCGAACGACTTGATTGATAAAGCCGGTGCCATCCGGGTTTCCGCCGTACTCCCAAACTTGCGGATAGAGAACAATGTCTGGTTTTAGTTGAATAACTTGGTTCACCGCGTTCGATAAATTCGAAAACCCGAAGGCAGAGTAAAGATGGAGATCAAACTTTACTCCCGCTTGTGTGAGGTGTGCGGCTACGATTTCGGCCATTTTCAAACCGTGTGCTTCTTCGGCTGCTTCCAGAACGGCTACGGGGCCAGGGTGATAAGTGGTGTTGGCAGGTAATGTTCGTCCGACCGCTTTTTTATGACCGAAAAATCCGTTGTCCAGGATTGCGATGGTGACTTTGTTTGGGCCGGGCCCTCGGCGAGCAACTTCGTTTAAGAGGCCCGACTGCTCTGCGAGATTTTCCAGACTCGTTTTATCAAGCTGAATCAACCTGGGATCGGGGCCGGTTGGAAGATCAGCAGCAAGCGCAGCGGATGAAGCGAGAAAGGCACCGAGGAGTTTAAAACTGATCATTTTCATGGCAGATTCCTACCATCCCTTCTGGTGGTTCGTCCGCAAAAGCGGCCCTCGGGAATCTGAGTTTGAAAAAAAACCGGCAGCCTTGAAAGGACTGCCGGTTTTTTTTCTAATGAGTCGATAAGATGCGGTGCTCAGGAGAGCCGATAAATCGACTACCAGCGGTACCAGCGATACGAATAACCGTACCAGTTGTAGCTATAATAGTTCGAGTACGAATACGTGTAGCCCCAGTAGTAATAGGTCGGTGTGTAGTAATAGCCGTAGTTGTACCAAGCGTACCAAGAAGACGTCGAGCTGTTGCGATCAAGCTCTGCGGTAGGCTTAAGTTCTATGATTCCTGACGCTGGAATTGCGCGGAACGCAGAGCTCATTGCTGCGATTGCTTTTGCTTCATTCACATCCGCTGCAAGGCGTTCAGGAACTTCAAGAACGCTGGCTTCGCCCGTGGCTTCGTTAATTCGGACGACAACGGTGCCCGGAAGCTCTTTTGCGCGTGCTGATTGTTCGTTGATGACCGATGCTTCGCGATCTAACTCGTTTGCGAAGGCAGATTGTCCAAAGCCTACGATCGTCGAGACCATTCCCAATGATAAAAGAGCGATTTTCAGAATTCGGTTAGTCATAGTACCCCCAGTTAAGATACAAGCCGATTATTCCAGTTTCGCGCATTTGAAAAGAGAAGTTCGATGATGAAAGAAAAACCAAAGCTTCCGGGCAAGACGGTTCAACAATCAGTAAAGCCTAAGTTCAAACAACCGCCTATTTTGAAGCTGGCAGACAGTTTAGACGATTCTCTGGAGGCTTCCTTCTTTCTCATCATCAATCCGGGCATGGAAAAGCAGGCGGTTCGCGAGGTTGAAGAAATTTTGCATGGTAAAGAGATTCATCCGACGATAGGTGGAGTGCAGTTTAATTCGACTTGGGGTGCAGTACGTTTGGGACAGGCCAAATTAAAAACCGCGTCCCGCGTTGTGGTGCGCGTGGACCAGTTTGGAGCCCGCGACTTTCAAAAGCTTTTTCGAAAAGTATCGGGTCTTCCATGGTCAGGCTGGTTGAAGCCTGGAACAAAGTTAACGGTCAGAGCTAGTAGCCATGGATCAAGACTGAGAATTAAGAAGGGGATCGAACGCACAGTTACGGATGCGTTTGAAAAGACCTTCAAGCCAACCGGACCGAAAACTGAACTGAAATCGGACCTCCTATGTTTAGTTCGCTTAGAGGATGATCTTTGCACGATCAGTCTCGACATGTCTGGCGAGCTGCTTCACAAAAGGGGCGACCGGGCGGATGTTGGTCGTGCGCCGTTAAGGGAAACCTGGGCAGCCGCCATAGTTGCTAGGGCTGCCGAACATGTTCTTGATGACCAAGAACTCGCCAAAGCCTTCTTATCTCGATGGCACTGGATTGAACCAATGGCAGGGACCGCTGTGTTCTTGCGGGAGGCGTTGAAATCTGGAGATGCGTTGAAATCAGAAGGCACGAATTCTAAGCGTGAGTTCGCAGTCGACAAGGTCTATAAATTTAAGTCGGCCAGCGTTCCGTCAGTGACGGCTGCCAAAGAAAAATCTTCCGTCGCCGATTGGATAGAGCGTTGCCGAACTGCGTGGGTGATTGATCAAGATCCTGCACAATTAGCGCGAGCGGAAGCGGGTCTGAAAGAAATCTCTTCGAAAGTTGAAATCACCTTTCACGTCAAGCCGCCCGTACTCCTAGCAGAACCTGCCCCGGCAAAGTTTGTGATTTTAAATCCGCCATGGGGTGTTCGGTTGAAGGGGATTGGTGCCGTCAATACTCTCGAGGCTCAAGCGAGCCTCCTGACGATGCTGAATGATACCTATAAGCCTCAATTCATCGTGGTCTTACTGCCTGACACACAGGAAAGTGGAAAGACTCTTAAGGTTCCTAATGGTTGGACCGAACTCGAGGGGTTTTCTTTTCGAGCCGGTGGGATCCCTGTGACAGCAAGATTTTTCAAAGTTCGTTAGATTTAAATTAGCATTCTTTGCGTCAGGGATTCCCGTTAGACTTCGTTCACCTGCTCAAGTAAGTCACTGGGCAGTTGGAGGGGTCTAATGTCGATTGCCACACTCACAGTTCGTAACACGACTCAATTTATCATCGCTCTCGCCTTTTTAAGTCTGGCTCTTTTAGGGTGCCAACCCAAAGACGAAAAAGTATCGACTCGAGGGGCAAATCCTCGACCAGGTGATTCCAATCAACAAATCGATTCCGATTTCGACGATCGAGGCCTTGAATACACTCGCTCAATGCTCATCGAGCTAGCCGACGTTTCGCGACAAGTGGAAGCGGTCTTAGCGAAGGCTTCAGAAAAGACCCCAGTCGTTAGTGTACCTGCAGGACCAGTCGATCCAGCGGTGACAACAACAGCCGCTATAGCAGGTGTTTTGGTTGATCCTTCGGCTGGAGTTTCGCCATTGAAAATGGCAGCTTGCCGAACTGTAAGAGATTTTGAATCACCTGAGGGGACCATCGAATTTTTGATGGAAGCAAAGGACTGTAAAGAAAAAGGTCCAACCTTTGAAGGAAGCCAGTTTGGACGAGAGCTTGCATTTGCGTCCTACGTTGTTCGCGACGGAAAGCCAGTAGTGACAGCGATAAAAGTTCAAGGCAAAGGCATCGAAACGAATCTGCGGCCAAACACGAATCCAATAAAAGACTCTCTTCGCACGAAAGCGTTCCGGTTTTTGGATGTGAAACTTGTTGGGGAAGAAAATGGAAACCGCCTGTATCGGTTTTGGTTCGAATCCGAATCGTTTTACGCCTTGAACTTAAAGTCTTTTCTCGACGACGGTTTAGTGAAGTCTAAGCAGGCAGGTGTTTTGGTCGTCGATAGTATTTCTGGTAAAGTGAAAGCGTATCGCGCGACTGAAAAAACCGATCGATTTGACCTCACGGTCGAAAGCGGAAGAAAAGGTCGGTCGGGGTCCGGAATTGTTCGTCAGGAGTTCCGAGGTTCAGGTGTCGTCGAGCAGCTAGAGGTCAATTTGGCTGACTGTGGCCTTCCGCAGGGCGCCGTAGAATCAAGGTTCACGGTTCGAAAGATCGACACGCGCCCAGGTGCCGAACGCAAGTATCTGATTGATTCATCAGAAAAGTTTCAGACCGATGGAAATTCGATCGTGAATCCACGGAAAAAAGAAACAGAGCCAGGCGCGAAGGTTTCTGCTTCACTATGTTCAGCCGACGAGTCGATCACAACGACAGAGTTTTTCTCGGGACTCCTTTACTAAAGAAGGTTTTTAGGGTCGCCGCCAATAAAGAAGCCGCACCTGCATGGTGCGGCTTTTTTATTCAAGAAATTTCCTTCACTCTTGTTTTTAACTCTATTGAGTGACAGGAGGTTTTACTGCAGGTTTCACGAGCTCAACGTAAACAGGCCAGTGGTCGCTTACCCCGAAAGCGGAGTTTGCATCAAATCGAGCCGGACTTCCGTATTTATTAACCTGATACTTCGACTCATTGGGAATTCGGACAGACGCGGGATCAAGTTGCCATCCAGTGGTCTTCACTGAGGCTCGTCGAACGAGAATCGCATCGAGAAAGCTCCATTCAGTTTTTGGATGGTAATAGTGAGTTCCGTCGCAGGATTTGCAGCCTTCAAAGTGGCTGACATACCAAGCGCTATTCAACGTTGTCTTAAAATATCCCGAAGTTTCATCCTCGTCGCGAGTGATATTGAAGTCGCCGCCTATGATCGCCACCACATCTGGAGGGAGGGTTTTTTCAATTTCGTTTAAGAACTCCGAAGCCTGTTTCCGCAAATAGGACGGATTGGATTGAGACGGAAAGTGAAGGCCAAAGACCAACGCTTTAGTTCCATCGGGGAGAGTCACTGGCACCTCAATGACTCCGCGGGTGCGGTTGGCTGAGTACTCGCCACTTTTGTCTTCCGCTTTTAAGGGAATGCGGTGAATTTTAGGTTCGCGCCACATAGGAAAGCGCGACATGACGCCAGGGTCGATTCCTCTTGGGTCGAAACTATCGATAACCTTGGCAGTCACATAGCCAGATTCCTTAAGGTGGTTTTGATTGAGAAGATCCACAACCTTTTGGTTTTCCACTTCAACGAGAATCAAAATGTCTGGTCCTTTTCCGTCATTGACCTGTTGAATGACATTCGCGACCCGTTTTAATTTTTTTGTCAGAACTTCGGAGTTCCAATCGGTTTCAAAGCATTCCTGCTTGCGATAGGCACTGCTATTGGATTCGCAACCCGCCTTAATCTTTTCTTCCTTTTTCTTCTCGACAGGCAGGTAGGTGAAATCCTCAGTTCCTTCGTCATGTTCCGTGTCAAAAAGGTTTTCAACGTTAAACGACATCACGGACACGCGTGGTCCTTCAATTTTAGGGGGAGCTTTTTGAAGTGCTGTGCAGCCCGCAATCCCCAGTCCGACGGCCATCGCTATGATGGCAGAACCGATCGCCACACGGCCTAAGCCCTTCGCCAGTGAACTGGTATTTTCGGGGTTACTGCTTTTCATTGGATCTCCTCTAAACTTGATTTGACGGGCGGAACACGGTTCTCGCCGCTTTCACTAAAAGAATCAATTACGTGGGGCAAGGTTCCGAGGCGCGTCCTAACAAAGATCCAATCGATACCTGATACAAAATCGCGATTTTGGCTTGTAATGACATGGTCCTTCGGGTGAAAACACCGGCCAGTTTCCGAAGGGGGAAATATGACTGTCAGCCGTTTTGCTCTCTCCTGTCTTTTGGTGCTTGGCTCTGCGAATCTCTACACGGGTTCCGCGTTAGCACAAAGCGAGGCGACCATGGAGGCACAAGAGATGCGTGACCAAGCAGCGGCTGAAGCAGGTGGAGCGATCTCGTCCTCGTCAGCGGGTTCGGAATCTCGAGCGTCTCTTCCAAAGTCGACCTGGAGTGATATTAAACGAAACATCGGCGTTCGTTTTTTCAACTTCTCCAGCGTCAACATGGCTCAGGCACACAAAGATGGCGGACGTCTTGAGAGTTACAACTATTTTTCTTTGGAATATCGACTTTCCCGGGACGAGAAGGTTGCCATTCGTCCAGCGTTTTTCCTCAACAGCGGCGGAAGTAACTTCAAGGGCCAGTTTGAGGAATCCGATTTCGAGTGGTCCGATCTCTATATCAACTACGCGAATTACTCATGGCGACTGCTGCCTTTTGACATGGACTATGTTTCGAATATTCGGGTTTATCTTCCAACCAGTGAAGATAGTCAGACTCGCGGCATGATCATGAGAATCCGACCCTATTTCATCGCTGGCGCGCCACTCACATCGCGAATGACCTACGCCATTCATTTTCAACCTGATTTCTACGTTCAGTCGCGAACCGGCTATGCCAATGATCGTGGCTTTGCCAACGGCAATCGAAACTATGGCTACAAAGTATTCGGAGAACTGGCGTACCGACTGAATCGCACCTTTTCCATTTTTGGAAATCTTGGCCACGATCAAATGTGGAGCCACTCTGTTCCGGTTGAAAGAGTGGATGTCTTTCGCACAGAAGAAGTCGAGATCGGCGCATCACTTGGGGTAAATTGGGGAAAACTCGCTTCCGCGATCGGTATCTCACAATCGCGCAACGTTGCACGACCGCGAAATGATTTCTCTTTGTTTCGCGATGACGAAACTCAGTACTTTGCTCGCTCCTACTATCGATTTTAGTTGCCGCTACTCGTTAGCGCCTTTCGCAGGCGCATTTGTTGGCGCAGATCTGGACTAAGCGGATCGTTGGGCCTGACGCTTTTCTTTCCATTTTAGAAAGAGAAATACAATCAAGCCGATGGCGAGGGCAGAGACCAGGTAGATCTTTGCTGTTTTAAAGTAATGGAGAATCTCTTTTCCATAGAAACTGACGAAATAGATTTGGGTTGGGACTGAGATTCCTGCTGCTAGCGCATCGACAGCAAGGAACTTCCAAGGCGAAAGTCCCATTGCGCCGCACATCAAGTGACCAGGAAACCGGGCTCCTGGCGTGAAGCGAAATACAATTACTGGCCAATAGCCGTACTTTTGCATCCAACCCCGAACTTTGGTCAGGCGTTCGACGCTTACCATTCGCCCAAACCACCTCGTTTCGAAAAGCTTTGGACCAAACCGGTGGCCCAAAAAGTAAATGAGGTAGTCTGAGCCCATGACGGCACAAAAAGCGACTGCGGCAAGCACGTGAACGTTTACGACGTGTACGCCTTCCGGGTGCGGTGTCGTAGGAAAAAGTGCCATGTGGCCAATAAACCCTGCGCTGACGAGGATGACCTCCTCGGGCAAGGGTAGACCAAAGGCTGAAAGGATCATAAATCCTACAATGGCGCCGTAAACGGCCCAAGGCATATAGGCAAGGTTGCCAAACGTCTGTTGAATGAACTCTTCCACGTGAAGGCCCGAACTTTCGATCTACATTATTTACGACGAACAGATTTCATGACGACAGGAGTTTTCGGTACGTCCTGCATGCCGCCAGTCATTCCTGTTGGAACAGCTTTGATTTTATCAACCACGTCCATCCCAGCAGTCACTTTTCCGAAAACCGCGTAACCGAATTCGCGTGGATTTGGAGCTTTGTGATTGAGGAAGTCGTTGTCTTGCACGTTGATGAAAAATTGCGCTGTTGCCGAATCAACAACGCTGGTTCGCGCCATTGCGAGTGTTCCGCGGTCGTTTTTTAAACCGTTGGCTGCTTCATTTTTGATGGGGGCATCGGACTTTTTCTCGTCCATTTTTTCCGTCATGCCGCCGCCTTGGATCATAAAATTACTGATGACCCGGTGAAAAATCGTACCGTCGTAGTGTTTTTTATCGACATATTTGAGGAAGTTTTCTGTCGAGATTGGGGCTTTTTCGGCGTTTAGTTCAACTTCAATATTTCCTAGGGATGTTTCGATTACAACGGTGGTCATTTTCTTTGCTCCTGCTTTTGCGTTGTCTTTTTTCTCGGCTTTCTTTTCAGTTTTAGTTTCCGCTTTTGATACCGCAGCATCGGTATTGGCTTGGGCTGCAGAAATCGAAACAGCGCTAGTCATGATCGTCATGACAGCAAGGGCCGCGTTCCACAGAGGGCTTTTGCTAGTGTTCGTGAAAGACAGATGAGTGTTCATCGAGGTGTTGCTCCTTTCGCGCGAGCTGCATAGCGCACATTATTAACGCAACGCAGGGTCGGACGCGGCAAAAATAGACTTCGAGAGTCAACCACGGGGTTCCAAAAGGCAAGGTTGGGAGTAGGATACTGATCTGAGTCAGAAGAAAGTGGAATAAAGTTTAGTGAGGGTCGCTGATGAGCTTTTACCAATCGCCGCCAGAATTGCCGAATCCCTGGGCACCGGGGAGTTCTCTCGCAAAGGCTTTAAAAGCGAGAGTTTCCGAAGAGCAATGGACCGAGTTCTCGGCAGAGCTTCACGCATTTGGTTCCCGGGTGCACAAAGAGATCGAGGCACTGGGCTTAGAGGCGGAACGCGATCTCCCGCAACTCACACAGTACGACGCTTGGGGTACACGAATTGATGAAATTCGAACAAGTCGCGCTTGGAAGGAGCTCGATGCGATTGCGGCTCGCGAGGGATTGGTCGCGATTGGATACGAGCGCAAGCACGGCGCCTCTTCGCGCTTGCTGCAATTTGCGAAGCTTGCACTCTTTCATCCGGCTTCCGCGTTTTACACCTGTCCCTTAGCAATGTCAGATGGTGCGGCGCGAGTCATTGAACTCAGTGATTTGCCACAGTTGAAAGATCGGGCGTTCCGTTTATTGACGTCGCGCAATCCGGACGAATTTTGGACAGCTGGTCAATGGATGACAGAGCGAGCCGGAGGGTCGGACGTGTCGCGCACAGAAGTGACTGCGAAGTTTGAAAATGGAAATTGGCGACTATACGGCGACAAATGGTTCACGTCTGCTACTACTTCACAGATGGCAATGGTCCTCGCAAAAGTTGAAGAGGAACTGGCGCTTTTTTATGTTGAACTTCGGGATTCTCGCGGTCGGTTGAACGGAATTCGAGTCAACCGATTAAAAGATAAGTTGGGCACGAAGGCTTTGCCTACCGCGGAATTGACTCTCGACGGAGTGCCCGCAGTTATGATTGGAAAGCCTGGTGAAGGCGTTAAAAAAGTTGCAGGTCTTTTAAATGTAACTCGGCTTTACAATGCGGTTTGCTGTGTGGGTTCAATGGCTCGTGGGCTTCATCTGATGACCGCTTATGCGGTGGAGCGACGTTCGTTTGGGCGATTAATTGCCGATCATCCCCTGCATGTCGAAACACTTGCGACGATGCGTGCGCGATCTGCTGCTTGTACGGAACTCGTTTTTCACGCTGTCGAACTGATGGGCAAAGAAGAGTGCGGGGTCGCAACGAAAGAAGAGTCGCAACAGCTTCGAATTCTGACGCCGCTTGCGAAGATGTACACCGCTCGTGAGGCCATTGCCAATGCAAGTGAGACGATCGAGGCTTTCGGTGGCGCTGGATATATTGAAAACACTGGTGTGCCCAGACTTTTGCGAGACGCGCAAGTGTTCCCAATCTGGGAAGGAACGACCAATGTTTTGGCTCTAGATACCCTGCGCGCGATCGCCAAAGACGGAGCGCTTCAGCCGTTAATTCTCGATCTGTCGGGCCGCTTGAAAGGAATCCCGACGTCCCTTCCGAAAGCGCGCATCGAGCGTCGAATAGCGGCCCTCGCGCATCATGCGAAAAAGAAATCGAATGCGTCGCCCGAGTCTCAGCAGCAGTCAGCACGAGATTTTTCTCTTGCACTAGCGGAATCTATCGCGGGTGTTTTACTTCTTGAGCGTGCGGTGACAGATGAAATGTCGGGACTCGCGGCTTCAAGATTTATCGGTTACATCGGCGAGTGGATCGCTCGAGAGGATGATATCGGCGCCATGGATTTGACAAGTGTCAAAAGACTGGCGCTTGATTCATTGTAGTTGGTGGTCTTTCGATCTCGCTCGAACGGTACAGCGAGGGCACTCGGCGGTTTCACGGATCATCGTAGTTCCATTTGGGACGGCTTTTATTTTTTCGAATTTCATTTCTAGCTTGGTGCCGCAGAGGACACAGCTCTCGTGCTCGCATTGAAACTTAGATTGTTCCCGATCGATCGCTTTCGGTTTGATACTGCGAATGAGACTGTTCATGATTTTCTCCACGCGGACGAGCTGCTCAAAGAGTTCTCTCGCGATAGAAAAGCAAATCAGGTGCCACGAGCAGAGCGCTGGATTTAGGTCGGGGCAGATTGCCTACGAAGCGCGACCCTTGCAGCTCGGATTTTTCGGATTTGAGCCTCGTTTTTAGAATACTCTTTATCCGAAAGTTTTCCGTATTGTATTTCAATGAAGGCATCAATTCCCTGAAGAACAATCGGATGGCTGACCCGCGAACGTAAAGTTAGCGGCCCATCTTTCGGTCCCTGGTAAATCCCTTTCTTGGAAAGCTCTTTTTCCAAAGCTTGCCATTCTTTCTTAACTCGAGATTCGCTGGGAGCGCGGTTGTTCCAAATAAAAACTATGCGCAGCATGATCATAAACAGGAAGCCAATCAATACCGTGAGAATCGCAGGACTGGGCTTGATGCCGAATACTTTCAACAATTCATTAAGCAGATTTTGTTGCCCACTGCGGTCGTAGTTAAGAAGGAATTGGGACCAAGTCATTTGTGCATAGTCCCAGATTTGATCAACTCGCTGAAAAGCTCGGAGCGCTAGATTTCGCTGCATTTTAAGAATCTCGGCATCACTGGCATTCTCGCTCTGTCGTTGTTCCTCTGTAAGATCAAAATAGTCTCCGCCCATACGCAAGCGAAGCGGAGCAATAAGCGCAGTGGGGTCATAGGTCAGCCATCTTCCTTCGCGCGGGTTGTCGCGGGATGGGAACCAAACTTCGACCCAAGCATGTGCATCGCGGCTCTGAACTATGAGAGCTTTCGAGAACTGATTCAATCGGCCGCCTTGATAGCCCACGACAACGCGAGCTGGATGCCCCATGCCACGCAACAAGACGGCACTCGCGCTTGCGAAGTGTTCACAGAATCCTTTTTTTGTGCTGAACAAAAAGTCGTCAAGACTCTTTGCTTGTGACTGGCCAGGCTCAAGAGTGTAGCGAAAATCTTGCGCATGAAACCATTCGTCTAGATTTTTCACAGCTCTGTGCGGAGAGGTGGAGTTTTTCGAAAGCTCTTCGAATAGGTTTATCACTTTGGGAGATAGCTCTTTTGGTAGCGCCGCTGCGAGACGGTAAGTTTGCGCGTCGATAGTTTCTAGATCGCCCTCGTCTTCGAGGACTGACGCAGCTGAGTAGGTCATATGATCTGCGCGCGTAGTGGAAAGTCGAATCATGAGTTCTTTGGTGACATAGGGACGCTGAAACAGCATCGCGCCTGCGGGTTCGAACTTTACAACACGAGGCAAAGTGAACACGGCGCGGCCAGCTGCGGGCTCGGCGATTATCTGGTAGCTAAGTACTTTTTCTGAGAGCGAAGCAATTTCCTTCTCGGTGCTTTTCCCCAACATCAAATTACCTATGTCAGAACTTTGCGCCTCAATTTCTGACTCGGTTCTCGGTTTCCAACTAAGCCCGTCAGAATGGTAAAGTGTTGCGCCTCTCCAGTAGAGAAGTTCGGGATTTCGCTTTGGTCCCGAGAGGAATTTAACTCGGAATGCTGTTTCATTTGTTTGAGCGAGGCTGGCAACACTTCCCGGCGAAAGTTCTTCGCTAAACCCCACCGTTTGGACTGGTCGATTTGTGCGCAACATCGTTAGGTTGAATCGAGGGAAAACCACAAACAGTAAAAGCCAAATTGGAATAGTAAGGACTAAAAGCTGAACGACAGGGCGCAGAGAGCTTGATGAAATCCGTCGATCCGCGCGGTGCAGTTGGTACATAAGAATTGTGATAATCGCGACATCAAAGGCCATAAAAAATGTTGAGGCGAGGGACTGAGAGTGAAGTAAGTGGGCCATCAATAAAAAATAGCTAGTAATGATAACGAACATTGCATCGCGATCGCGATTGGTTTCTAGCAATTTAATCGAGGCCAGGAAAACAAGAGTGGGAGTGGCGGCTTCGTGGCCAAAAGCTGTTTTGTATTCCCAAATGACCACCGATCCGACGGCCGCTGCGGCGAGGTAGAGCCAACGCTTAGGCGGCAGCACCCAGCCTTTGTAAAGGTGACCGAGCTTCCAGCCGAGGGAAGTCACGCTCAATGCGAGAATCCACCATGGAACGTAAAGGACGTGCGAGGCGATGTTGACAGCTAAAACTGCAAGCAGAAGTGTTTGGAAGGGGCGATCCCAAAGCTCCATGTCGGCGCGCGCTTGCAAGGCCATTACGGAGCTCCGCGCTTGAGATCAGCGAGCTCGGCCCACGCTTTGTGGGCAAATACGAGCCCTTGATCGGGTCCGAGTTTTTTGTCTGGAAGCGAGAGCGAAAACGGTTGGCCCTTTTGAATTGCGAGATCTACCCACTTAGATAGCTGCTCCAAACGTTTTTCAAATGGAAGATCGCCAAGGCGATGAAAGTCGAAGTGAAGACCTGCATTCGCAGCTTCATCGAAATCTTTTGTCATAAGTCCTCGGCCGCGCGCATAAGCTTGCCAATCTACTCGGCGAAGATTGTCGCCCACCTGGTAGTTTCTATGCTCTTTGTAGTCTTCGGCACCGCTGGCGCGCTTGAATTCGCCGGAGTTAATGCCGTGATCCGTGGACCATTGACGTTCTCCGATTCGTCTTGGGTAAACAGTCGCCACCGCATCAGTTGCGACAACTTGCCATGAGTAAAACAAGCCAAATGGCGCGGTCGTTGAAAGAACAAAGACCGAAAGTGGGTGACGACCTCTCTCAGGCGCATGGAAGGTTGCGAGAAGTCTCGTGTCGGATGCTGGAGGTATGATTACCCTCGCGTCATATTGGGCCGACTTCTTTAGACCACGCACGGTGAACTCAAGATTAGATTTCGATTTGCGAGCACGATTACGAACCACGATGGAAATTGGCAAGGTTTCACTGGCAAAACCGTGGACGGCTTCTATTCGCGAGATCTCGACGCCTTTGAGGTTATTGTTGGTCGCAAACATTGTGGTGAATAAAATGGCCAACATGAAAAAGCCTAAAAGATTAACGAGATTATTTTGATAGGCTGCGCCTATCAAAAGCATAAAAATGGTGCCTAATGAGAAGGCGGCACCAAATTTCGTTGGAATGATATAGATCCGATTAGATGGCTTTAACTTGGGCCAAGACATCTTCAGCCTTTCGGCGTCCGGATTCACCAGACGGATCTTCGGGCGGATTCAAGCGATGGGACATTACAGGAACGGCAACTGCTTGAACGTCCTCTGGCAGTGTCATTGTCCTTCCTTGAATATAGGCCCATGCGCGCGACGCTCTCGCCAAAGCCAATGCACCACGTGGGGACAAACCTTCTCCAGAAATTCCGCTCTCACGTGTCTTGCCCGCGATCGCCTGGATATAATCCACCAGCGCTTCAGAAAGGTGAATCTGATCCACAGCTGCTTGATGATAGGCGAGCGAAGCTGAATCAAAAACTGGTTCGAGAGTTTCAATCCGATCGCTAGGGCCACCGGCTGTGATCCCATCTCGCAAAAGTTTCCGTTCGGATTGTCGGTCGGGGTAGCCAAGACCAATTCGCATCAAAAAACGATCAAGCTGGGACTCGGGCAATGGATATGTCCCAATTTGCTGGCGTGGATTTTGTGTCGCAATAACAAAAAACGGTTCCGGAAGTTTGTAGGTTTCTCCGTCTATGGAAATTTGTCTTTCTTCCATGGCTTGCAAACACGCTGATTGGGTTTTCGGTGTCGCGCGATTCAATTCATCCGCCAAAATGAACGGTGAAAAAAGAGGCCCTTTCACAACGGTGAATTGGCCGGTTCGGCTGTCGTATATTCGGCCTCCAAGAAGATCACCAGGCAAAAGATCGTTCGTAAATTGAACGCGAGTCAGCGGAAGGTTAAGAAGTCGCGCAAGGGTTTTGACCAAAGTTGTTTTCCCAACACCAGGTACGTCCTCGACGAGGAGGTGGCCTCTGGCCAGCAGGCATGCGAGTGCCAGCTGAATTTCGCGCTCTTTCCCGAAGACGACTTGCGACGCTCGGTGGACGAAGCTCTGTAAGATATTTTGAATTGCATGACTGCCGGATTTGTTGATTTTCACGTGTGGTTCCATCCGCCTACATATCGGCACGGATCGTAGATTGCCCAATTTTAAATTTCCCAACCGAGCCCTTGGTCGAGTCCTTCAATCTCAGCTTGAGACATGACTCTCAAAGTGGGTTCATAATCTCATGCTGGATCAAATGAAAAAGGGCTCGCTAGGCGAACCGATTGGCTTTTGGCGGTTTGTCATCATCGCGACTGTCGTCATGACGATTCTGAGGTCGATTTTGTTTAAGACCTCTTTGACGGGCTCGTCTCTTTTTCCATTCGCCATCGCACTTTATGTAGTCTACAGAATTGCTCGAGTACAACCCTCGTGGCCATTTCGCGTTCCCGATGGCGAGGGCTATAAACAAGTCGAAGTGGGACCTGTAGGTTCCGAAAATGCCGGTACTAAATTTAAAAAACCGGTAACAGCCGATCACCTGAAATCACTCTCAAATAAGTTTAAATCGCCAAAAGTGAAACATCCCATGGACCCTAATAAATATGTCGCGCCTCTCATGGCAAATGGTGACGTGCGACTTTCGCCCAAGCAATTCAACGATAGTTTAATAACGAATGTCGGAGTTCGCAGAAAAGTGGTGCGGATCAAAACCGTACGCTCAAAAACAGTTCGCCAACCTCGCAAGTAACTTGATGCCACAGTCTGAGCGCGTAAAGGGTGTACTTGAAATTTTAGCCAGTGGTTTTTTCTTTGGCTTCCTGGGGCTCTTCGGAAAGCAAGCGTTCGCGATGGGATTGTCGCCATTCGAGTTTCTGTCGATGCGCTATCTTTTTGCGGCGGCGATGACCTTTTGCTTCGTCGTGTTTCGCAGTCGTGATGTGAGAAAAATTTGGTTAGGTTCGAAAATGACATCTCTTAGTATTATGCTGGGCGTTTTAGGTTATGCGGTTTTTTCGAGTTTTTACTTTTTAGCGCTCGGTCGCATTTCGGCGTCGATGACAGTGATTCTGTTGTACACCTATCCAGTGTTAGTGGCGATCGGTGGAGCGATCTTTTTTAGAGAACATATCCCCGCTTCGCGTTTGCCTGCGATTCCGATGGCTTTTCTCGGTATGGTTTTCCTCGTTTGGCAGGACTTTCAAATCGGGCAACCAATTGGGCTGATCTTCGGGCTTTGCTCGGCACTGTTTTATTCAGTTTACATCTTGGTCTCTTCACACTGGCTAAAGGGCATCGATGCGATGACGTCAACTTTTTGGATTCAGCTTGGAGCAGGCCTGACTCTACTATTTGTCGGCTTCCAAGTTCCGGGGCGGGTTGCAGAAGTGATTGCTACCGCTTGGCCGCTGATTCTAATGATTGCATTTGTCTGCTCGGTCTTGGCCATGTCTCTTTTTTTATCAGGGTTGCTGAAGGTCAAGAGCTGGGAAGCTTCACTGCTTTCGATGGCGGAACCAATCACCGGAGTTGCTGTGGGGATTCTGTTTTTAAATGAAACGCTTTCGGGCGCACAGTGGGTCGGCGTTGCGCTTGTCCTCGCCGCTCTGGCGTTAGTTTCCGTTCCCGCTAAGGCTGGCCAGTAATTTTGGATACCAGTTTGCTAAAGCACGTGAACGCGAAGTTAAACTTTCTCGAAGCAAAAATTCATCAGCCGTGTGCATTTTGCCACCGATCGGGCCGAGGCCGTCCAGCACTAGTAGTCCCGGCCGAGACATGTGATTCACATCGCCCGCGCCTCCCGCTTGCACTGAAAGAATCGGAAGAACTGGTGAGGACTTGTCGCGGAAATGTTTTTCTTGCGCCGAGATTTCCAGGCAGAGTTCACTAACTAGGTCGCGATGGATCTGAATCGACTCGGAAGAAAAAGGCGGACAGTCGTCGACTACGTTATAGGAAATAGCAGAGCTCTGTAGTTGAAGGTTTTTTTCAGATGGCGAATTGAGAATTTCAACGATCGAGGAATGTAATTGGTCGCGCTGTTCAAAGCTTGAAAAACGAGTATCGAGCTTAAAGTGGACATTTCCGCAAACGATGTTGTGTCGATCACGTCCGCCCTCAATATGGCCCACTTGAATTGAAATTCCTAAACCAGGTGGTGAGGCAAACTTTGCGCGTAGCAGATCACGCTTTTGAAGAAGTTTTGAAATCAAGTTAGCTGCTTCATGCGCGGCATTTAGCTCCTCGCCGCGGCATCTCCCGGCGTGTGCTTCTTTTCCGGCAATATCAACGTCGTACCAGCGGTTTCCTCTTCGGCTTGAAATGATCGATCCATCATCCAGGGCGGGCTCAAAGCCAAGCGCTGCACACGAGCGATTTCCGATTTCTTGAAAGTCCTTATGCCAGGCTGAGGACCCATTTTCTTCGTCCGGTGAAGAGACGACCCGGAACCCCAATTCAGTGGTAGGATTTCGTTCAAAAAGAAGTCGGAGGCTCTCGACGAGGATCGCAAGCCCACCTTTGTTATCGATTATTCCAGCCCCTAAAAGAAAGTCACGGGATTGGCCTTTATCGTCGATTCTAACGATTTCTCTGATTGCACCGGAATCTTCTGCGCCCAAAACCGTATCGATGTGTGAAACAAATGTGATGTAAGCTTGGTCACCGGTTTTCCGACCGGGGCGTTCGGCGATCAGCAGGTCAGCGGTTTTACCGGATGGATCTTGTTTCCAGCTTATTTGAAAGCCAAGACTTTGGAGCTCCAGCGCCAAGAGCGAATGCGCGATGCGAACTTCGTTTTGGCGCGAGGTCGGAGAGGGCGAGTCGACAAGTTTTTTCAGAAAAATTTCTGCTCGCGAGCGAGGCGTCATGCGTCTGTCCTCGCGTCATCTTCAGGAAACTGTACCTTGCGCAAAACGAACGCTCCAACAGCGAAGAGGATCAGTAAACTTAGCATTGATATCCGATGACTCGAAGTGATGGTGCTCGTGACCGCAATCAAAAGGGGACCGAGGACGGAAGAAAAGCGTCCTAGCATATTGAAAAATCCAAAAAATTCTCCGGACCTTTCACTCGGTACCAATTGGCCAAAAACAGATCGGCTGAGAGCTTGAATCCCTCCTTGTACCATGCCAATCACTGCGGCCAACGCGTAGAAGTGCCACTCGACCTGTAGGCCTGTGGCCGCAACAGTTACGAGAGCGTAAACGGCGATTGCAATGTAGAGCGACTTCCTTGCGCCGATCCACTTTGCCAAAAAACCAAATCCTATGGCGGCGGGGAAACCGATGAACTGAACAAGCAAAAGTGCGACAATCAAAGATTCGCTTTTAAAGCCAAGCGACATGCCGTAGTCAACGGCCATCTTGATAATGGTATTCACACCGTCGATGTAAAAGAAGTAGCCAATCAGAAAAAGAAACGCTGATCGGTGTGATTTGAGACTTCGAAAGGTATGAGCAACTTCCTTGATCGATTCTTTGAAGAGTCGGAGGTAGTTCAGTTTTTCTTCTGTACCTTTAGATTCCTGAACATTGAACATCAGCGGAAGGGTAAAGACGAGCCACCAAATGCCGACCGTGAAAAAGGAAACTCGAACGGCTTCAGCCGCGTTTGCTAAACCAAACAATTCGGGTTTAAGCGTCATGAAGACATTGACGGCAAAAAGGACGCCTCCTCCCAAATAGCCGAGGCCGTATCCTAATCCTGAGACATGGTCCATGTCTGCTTTTGGCGAGACCAAGCTCAAAAGAGCGTCATAAAAATTCTGGCCACCCCAGAAACCAACGGAGGCCATGACGTAGAGAATAGTGGCAAAGATCCATTGGCCTTGTGCAACAAAGAAGAGTGAGGAAGCAGAAGTCGCACCAAGCATGGTGAAGGCGAGTAAAAACTTTTTCCGTCCGTTCGCGCGATCCGCAAGGGCACCAAGAAGCGGAGCAGATAGTCCAAGTACGAGACTAGAAAATGAATTCGCGTAGCCTAGTTTCGCCGTTGATTCTAGCGACGCTTGAATTCCTTGGTTACCAGTGCTCCAGTACTGTTTGAAGAAGATTGGGAAGAAGCCGGCCATGACCGTCGTTGCAAATGCAGAATTGCCCCAGTCATATAAAGCCCAAGATAGAATTTGCCGGTCCTTTACTAAGGCCGTCCAGCTTCTGTTGGAGCTTTTAGGAGCAAGTTTCGGGTCCTGAGTCGAGAGTTTGTTCATCGAAACAGAAATTCTCTTTTGTTCGAGCGAACAGCAAACTGTTTTTTGCATTTCAATCGGATTTCTGCAGTAATGGCGGCATGATTGAAGTTATTGAGCTCGCGAAAACCTACAAAGCCAAACCCAAAGATGTGGAAGCAGTTCGTGGTCTTTCTCTGAAGATCCCAAAGGGAGTTTGCTTTGGAATTCTGGGCCCCAATGGAGCTGGGAAAACCACCACCATAGAAATTATGGAAGGCTTGACGAAACCTGATCGCGGCGAGGTTCGCTATAACGGCGAAATCGTGATTTCGGCGAAGGGTGGATCGAGAGCCCCGAAGAAGTGGTCGCAAGCAATCGGAATTCAGTTTCAGCAGACGGCACTTCAAGATCATCTCACGGGGCGCGAACTACTAGAGCTTTTTGCGGGGCTCTATGCGATCGACGACAAGGCCGGGCATGTGCAAAGAGCTATTGAAACTTGTGAAATTTCAGAATTCGTCGACCGGGAGCCTAAGAAATTAAGTGGAGGTCAAAAGCAACGCGTACTGTTGGCTCTTGCTCTGGTGCATGCACCT
Organism: Deltaproteobacteria bacterium; assembly: GCA_017302795.1. Classification (GTDB taxonomy): domain Bacteria; phylum Bdellovibrionota; class Bdellovibrionia; order Bdellovibrionales; family JAMPXM01. The sequence continues at coordinate 89,527 of JAFLCB010000008.1, forward strand.
GAAATTGTTTTTCTCGACGAGCCAACCACGGGGCTAGATCCACAAGCGCGCCGTCTGTTTTGGAAACTGGTGACTCGTATCAAACAACAAGGTCGGACTGTTATTCTGACGACTCATTACATGGATGAGGCGGAAATATTGTGCGACACTTTGGTCTTGGTTGATCAGGGCAAGGTCATCGACGAAGGTGCGCCAAGTGAGCTTTTGAAAAAATACGGTGTTAAAAATTTGGATGAACTTTTTTTGAGTCGCACCGGGCGAGACTTGCGCGGAGACTTGTGAGGTGACTCGTGAAGAGTGAATTTAATCAATTGCTGAATCGCCTTTGGCGGTTGTTCACAGCACGCAACAAAGAGTTTTATCGGGACCGTGGTTCGATGAGCTGGAACCTTTTGTTTCCAGTCTTGATCATTGCAGGCTTTGCATTTGCCTACAGTGGCAAACCCAAGCCCTTGTTCACCGTCGGTGTCGTGAAGCTAGATTCAGCCGCTTTGCAAAACCCACTCGCCAACTGGCAATATGCGAAGTTTGTTGAGATCGAGAATTCGCCTGAAGCACTGGCGAAGGCAAAAGAAAAAGTCGGTCGGCATCAGTTGGATCTTTTGATCTCGGCCGAGGGCGCGGAAGGGCATTACTGGGTCAACCCAACTTCTCCGCAGGGCGATACGCTTGAAAAAATGCTCGCCTCCATTACTGGAGTAAAATGGACGAGAGAGTCCACAGAAGGCGCAGCGATTCGATTTGTCGATTGGTTAACGCCCGGTGTGATTGGTATCAATATGATGTTTTCGGCGTTATTCGGAGTCGGATATGTTCTGGTACGGTACAGAAAGTCGGGTGTCCTCAAACGTTTGAAAGCGACTCCAGTACGATCGTGGGAGTTTCTTGCGGCTCAAATTTTCTCGCGATTCATTTTAATTTCAGTCACGACCTTTGCGATTTTCAGCGGCGCCATTCTCATTCTTGGCATTCCCGTGCGGGGCTCCTTCCTGGCGCTAGCGGTGGTGCTTGGAGTAGGGACGCTGTGTTTGATCTCACTTGGCCTTGTCGTTGCGGCTCGAGTTTCCAGTGAGGAATTGGCTGGCGGACTGTTGAATATGATGACTTGGCCGATGATGTTCTTATCAGGTGTTTGGTTCTCGCTTGAAGGTCTTAACCCATGGTTGCAAAAAGCGTCGTTGATTTCGCCTTTAACCCACATGGTTGGTGCAGCACGCGCGATCATGATCGATGGTGAAAGTCTTTTTTCGCCAGCCGTTGCTGGGCCTGTACTTATTCTCGCATTGATTGCGCTGCTTGGTCTTGCGGTGGGATCAGCGTTGTTCAAGTGGGAATAGGCGCCCGTCGACAGAACGTAAAAACACCGCTAGTGGGTTTAACCAGCGGTGTTAACGGAGTTAGTTTCTTCTCGACTTAGGAACACGTCTGTAAACGTGGCCGTCGGATTAAGCGACTTTCTTTTGCTTGTGTTTCATATATGCTTGGTACTTTTTGTCGAAGTCGATTGGCTTCGAGCCTTCACGAGTCAATAGACCCCACTTAAACCAATCGTAGTGCTCCGAACAGAAGTCCATTTTCTCAGACTTCTTTTTGCACCCATCGGCCTTGCAATTCGTTGGCAGAGTCGCGACTGGACCTGCGACTGGTGCTGTTCCTGTTGGTTCTTTGTGCTTCAGCTTTTGCGCCATGAGGCGATCTCCTTTTTGTAGGTCCAAAGACCTGAATCTACTGACAGCCTACTCATCGGCGTCTGGACTTGCGGCTTAAGAGCAAAGTCGAGGTACCTTGAAGAACTCGACCTCTGGCTAGATCAATTGACGCTAAATCAACGACTTAACGCACTTCATTACAATTACTTGCATAGTTCAGAGTGAGACGCGGATTCGAATATTATTAGTCTGACAGAAGATAGAGCTGTCGGCGTTTCTAACGACAATTTTGCGAATGTATTCCATGTTCGCATCCGACGTAGTCATTCGGCGAAGGTACTGAGTATTGGAAACGCCGTCATAGGGAATAGCGGCCACACCTTGGCCGTTGTTGGATCCCTGAAATTCAAGAGTAGCGCCAGTCGGCACGGCTGATCCAGCGCCATAGCCGATTGAGAGAAGAACATCTTGGCCGACTTTCACCGATGTGGTGGAAGTGGAAAGTGTGCAACTGCGGCCCTGGAGAACTGTTTGTACAGTGTTTGTCTGGCACAGCGCTCTGCCTAGCGTATCGCGAATCTGAAAATACCGAAGATAGGTACCGCCGATGTAGCCCGGGTTCGAAAACGCCTGAGACAACGTCGTTGCAAACTCAGGTGTGACTTCACTCGCGTCCGAAATTCCGTTTTTTGAGCCATAGGCGAAAATTCTATAGCCGGCCGGGATGGTACCAGTGGTTGTCACATTGTAGGAGTAGGTGCCGCCAACAGCGACATTAGCTGACGTGACTGTTACGGCACAGGTAACGCCCGTGTTGAGCGTTTCATTGAAATTTGCCGGAAGTCGGTAGGCCGAATCGCCAGAAATTCCGGTGTCGTCAATCGAAGCGTACTCACCTTGCTCGAGCGGGCGTGGTGCGCAGTTTTGAAAGAAGACAATAGTCATTATAACAGAGCCCAACGCGAATGAGGCTATTCGAACAGAACGCTTACTTGATGCTTTTTGAATCCCCACGAGATTAGTGTCTCTCGAAATGATGCAAATGGAAATAGAATGTCTCATTCCGAGACATGAAGAGAATCCGCAATTTAGCCGTTATAATGAGATGGTCGGGTCAAAAGCTTCTTTCCTATCAAACTTTTGCCGGGCGCGCATCGCATGTGGCTTAGCTTTCGTGATTTGTGTTCTTCCAGGCTTCGCTGGAGCGTCGAACCTCAATAGCTACCCGCCGGCCCTCGCAACGGAAATCTGCGCCTCTTCAGAATCGCAGAAGATAGCGATTCTCAATTGCTTGCGCGAACAGGAATCAGAAGAGTGCGAAGGTTTCTCTAAAGAGCAACGTCGAAACTGTTTCGATCCTGATGACCAAATTGAGGTGAACTATTCAAAGGCCTGCGCCGTCGGTACGGTCGAAGGTGTTAAAGCGACCATCAAAGGGGTCACGGAAATTGCGTTGAATGCCGTGACATGGGCGCAAGATCGTCGGGGCTACAATCACGGTGTAGTCGAAAAAGCGCATTCAAGCTGTCGGGAAGACAGCACGGTTCGTAAAGCTTTCGACATCGCCGAACGAACTCGACAAAACACAATTGCATTTGAATTTGCCCGTTCGGCTTATTCTGCCGCGAACGATGCCTATACAAAGTGTTTTGCTCGAGAAAAATCTCGCGGTGATGCTTTCGGAGTTTCATTTGAACTTCCCGATTTGACCGCTGTCACAGGTGTTGTCAGATGCCTCAACTCACGTTCACAGGCAGAAATGGTATGTTCGGTTGTTGTTCCAATGGCGGCAACTGGAGCTGCGGCCGCGGTCATTAAACAAGCTGTAAAAACCGCTGCTGGTCGAGCTATGTCTTTCACAAAAGGCGATCGGCATAAAAAAATTATCGACGACTATCTTGGTGATCTCGAGCAAAACCAAAAGCTCACGATGGCGGAGAAACTGTCCTTATCCCATCAAAAGGATCTGCTCGCGTTCATTGGAAATCCACGCACTCAGGAGTTGATTAAAAAGCTAGATATCGATGAGCGTGCGCTGATGTATGGAATTCTGGACTCTGATTTAGGCAAGCTTGATCGCTTTAAAAAATTGCTGGTAGAAAAGAGTCCCCAGTCGGATCGGTTGTTAGCCGTTTTAAGTCGAAAAGATACGACTTCCCCCGCTGGCAAGGCGTTCGCCGAATTCTTAGATGAAAATGGTTTTCCGGGTCGAGGGTTTTTCAATCCCGCACTTTCGCCCGATGAAATTCGTTCGGGCTTTCAGGCGCACGGGATTTTGACAGGGTATCTTCATGAGGCGCCGGGAATTTCAAATGCCATCGAAGCGCTGAATCAAGGGAGAATTTCAAAAGCTGATTTTAAAAAGCGAATCGGTGCAAATCTAGGGCACAACGGTCCGCAGGCGGGTTTCTGGGATTTTCTTTCAGGCATCACGTCGAAGCAGATTGCGAGTTCGGACATTGGTTCGAAATTTTTTAAGGATACTATTTTCGAAGGTGACACTGTGGCAGGAAAAACCCAGGTGAAATATATTTCTCCGATGACCAACGAGGGGCTTGTTCACACCTTGGTTGATCGGTTGAGTCAGGCTACTTCTGGCGGAGACGTTAAAATATTTTACGAACTTGCAGGAAAGTCGTTGAACGATAATCACGCGGTGCCGATCGGTGCGATTCCAACTGCATCTGGTTCACAAAGTGGACTTGGCATTCTAAAGAACTTGTTGTCGGGAGACAAAGCGACTGGCGTCGTTCCCAATGCGATTCAGACCTTGGAGCAATTCAAGGCTTTGCGCGAAATTGCCTTGAGAAAGCCTGATTTATCGGCGCAGCAGAAATCTTCGTACTCGGATCTCGTAAAGTTGGCTGAAGGGCGCACCAAGGCGTTACAAGATCATATGGACGCTGGTACCGTTAGTTACGTTTCTGGTAAAGATGGAAAGCTAGAAAAAATTATTTTAACAGGACCGAAAGAAACTGGTTCGAAATTTGTGGGAACGATCAGCGCTGATACTCCCACTTTGCGCGCGATGGAAATGGTTAAGACCTATTTAGCCAAAGAAGAACTCTTGCATGGCGATCCGATTCGGGACTTAGGTGCACCCAGAATGGCGAGCGCATCTGAAGCTCGCGCTCGAACTGCCGGCGCCGTTGTCGCTGGTGCAGCTGTTCCGTTGATGTTTTACTGCCAAGGTCGGCCGGCCGCAGGTCGTCCGGCAAACAACAGCGACCAAGCCCCAGTAGGTCGCTAGTCTAAATCCCGCCAACGTTAGCCCTGCGGGATTCTAAATCCCGCCAACGTTAGTCAGATAGGACCGGCCCAATAAGCCATTTTCAATTTTCCCCAACACCTTATCCCATGATGTGTCGGTGGTTGTTTCATCAAACAGTGCTTCCATGAAGCCATTAATCATGACGTGGCCAGTGTCAAAGTAGCTCGATAAACCGTTAGTGACGACGTCGATTCGCGCTCTTGTTTTTTCGGCGCGGAACGAATCAAGATAATAGCTATAGCTCGAGCAGCTTTCGAAAAAGAATATTTGGCGTTTTCCAGTATTGAACTTAAAACCACCAGCTTTTTCTTCAAGGGAGGGGATATCTAAATTTCCACCTAGGCCTGAATGCCCAGCGTAAAAAATCACATCCGCATTTTCGACCGCTTCTTTGAAATATACTGCGAACGACTTCGCTCTCGCCGTGATCTCGGTTTCAACGAGAAAGCTTCTCACCTCAAGATTCACATCTTTTCCGTTTGGTAGCGTCAGAGTTTTAGTCCACAGATTGAGCGGACGTGTCGGATGGGTTTGAACTTTGGTAAGCTGAAATCCTTGCGTGCCCAGCCACGTATTGAACTCATTGAAGTTGACTCGCCCGTCATCTCGGCGGCTGGTTTGAGAGCTTTCGAAGCCATGCACGACGTCGATTCTAAACGTATCACCGTTGCCGTTTGGACCGCGCAAAAGGTCCAAACGAAGGTTCATATCCAGTTTCCGGGTTACTCCACCTGAAAGTTTGAACGTAAACGTGTTGGCAAGAGGTGGGCGCGAGAACTTTTCGCAGCCTCTGCGGTAAGGATCATAGAAGTACCAAAAGTCTCCGAATGAATCATAGTGTTCGTCGGTGCATTTTCGGTCATAAAAGTTTTCGAGATCTGTCGGCAGAGGTAATTCGATTTCTTTTCTAGTATCCAGTTCGTTTGCAACCGCCGTATGCAAAAGTATTTTGCCTTTTGCGCGGTAACTGACAACGTAGCTGCCATCGGCTTGGCGAACGCCTTTAACATTCGAATACTCCACGGGTAATTGCGGTGCGCCGATTCCCCCAACGTAGTCGGGGTTTAGCCCGAACTGTTTGATGAGTTTGGGGGAATGCATCACTCCAAAAATGTGACTGAATTGGACGTCGACTTCTTCTAGCCAACTGTCCATATCGCTCGAGTTAGAAACAAAATGGGCGTCGAGCCCAAACTTCCGTTCTTCGGCATTGGGTCCATAAACTTGCGCGTGGACGTGTGATCCGGTACTGACGACCGACAGTAGGGCAGTCAACAAGAGCAAAAGAAACTGGAAAACTACTTGCCGATTCGATTTCATTCGTAATCCCCTCGATCGATTTTCGATGCGGTTTTCGAGGGTAAGAATACCTGCTTAAATTGCAGGCGCTCAAGAGCGTGGCAAAGAGATGAAAAAAAACCTCGAGGTGGCTTCCGTCGCTCCGGCGCAGCGGTAAACTTATTTCGGTAATCTTACTTTGGTAGGTCTGTGTATCCGCCCCAGCAGTGTAGACCGGTTTCGTCCAATGCGCAGAACAAACTGCCGCGACCCAAAATCGAGGTTGTGTTTTGCAGCGAGGGCGGCTGACCAGTTCGGTCAAAATCTCGCCCCCAGCATTCAACATTGCCCGCTTCCAAAGTCACGCACGTGAGGCTCGAGCCAAGTGCGAAATCTTTTACGCGACCAGGTTGTTCGAGGCCTTGGGGAACCTCCAGTTGAAGATTTGCTAGATCGCCCCAGCACGCAAATCCAAAATCATCGAGGAGACAACCGTGGGAGGTCGCAAGCAGAAGTTTCTTCGGATTCGATACATTCGTCGGTGGAGGAAAACCTTGGTAGCTGTCGCCCCAGCAGGTCAGTCCCTCATCAGAAATCGCGCAGGCTCGATCTTCGCTGATGGCGACTTTCACGGGATTGGAAAATTCAAACGGAGGATTATTGAGATTGGCGTTATATGAAAAACATTTTACGGAATCAAAACCATGCGCCGATGACCGCTGTACTCCGATGACGCAAAGAGCCTCTCCGATGCTTGATACAGAAACCGCTTTCACACTTTTAAATTCGATCTTTCCGCTACGGCCACGGCATTCGATTCCACCCGAGTTCCAAAAACATTTGTTGTAACCGCCAAACTCGATTCTGACCCGATCTGGCTTAGGCAATGTCGCGCTGTCGATATAGGTCAATCTGCATTCCACTTGCCCCGATTGAAGAAGTCCGCACGGTGCATAGCCAGAGCCAAAAATCATGTTCACGGGCTCTCGGAACTCCACCGGGGTCAAACTTGAGTTCCACCACGTCCAGCAGGTGACAGATCCGTTTTTCAAACTCACGCAGCCGGATGAATCTGAAGCCCATGCATCTTGAACTTCGGCGTTGGGCTCTGCAAATTCTTTTGGAATTGTGGAGTCTTGATAGTCCATTATTTCACCGGTGCTCGGTTTAGCACAGACGAAGCGCATATCCTTCGTCAAAGCACAAAGCACATCCCTCCGCGGAAGCCACGACTGCGCCGACATTACTTCGACGGCGGTATCAACCCCAATATCCGGCTTCGCTGCTTCTTCGCTCCAGCACTTGGATTCAGTCAATGATCGCGCGCAAATAAAGTTATCACCAACTGCGATTTCCAATGGCTTTACAATTTCCATCTTTTTTGGCCATGCCCAAGGCCGATATTCCGCTAGGCACTCGATCAAATTGCCATCTGCCCAACAAACATAATCGTTGTGAACTCCTATGGCCTGTATTTCGGCTTTAGGTCTTTTGATAAGCTCTTTCGGGCGAATTTGCCAGTAAGGCATAATGCAATGAAGTGCCGAAGTTTTTAAATTCACCGAACATGCATTTGAAGTACTGAGGCGAACTGAATTTGGCTTTGCGCTTTCTAGAAACTTCCGAAATAAAAGATCGAAGGAGGTGCCATTGATAGATCCCGCCGGCATCTTCCAGCACTGCCAGCCATCGGCGTCTTTTCCGCATCCGAACACTTCATTCTGGTGGGCAGCGGTGAGATTGCCGACTGGATCTGGAATCCATGTTGCGGTTTCCTCGCTCTTTAAGCAGGCCGTTTTCCCGGCCGCCGTGACGCCGCAAACTTCATCGTAGTTAAGTGACTCGAGACGGATGAACTCGGTGCTCGCGGCATCGGCAGAAGCGGTGGAAAATAACAAAGCAGACATGCTGAGTGCTGCCGCCTTTACCCAAAATAACTTCTTCAAATGTGCCCCCTCGGTCGAAACTGCTGCCGAGGGGAAGGCCTCCGAGTGAATCAAAAAAACTATTGATTCAACGAGTCCTCGCGCTGTCCCCAGCAAGTGACGCCCTCATCGGAAGACGCACAAGTCGTGTTCCCGCTAACGGCAATCGAGATAGGATTTGTAAGGTTCGGAACGTCCAATTGTCCAGAGCTGTTAGACCCCCAGCATTGAACTTGATTGTCCCGCGTCAGAACGCAGATATGCGAATCGCCAAGTGCAAAATCCTGAATGGAATCAATGTCTCCGAGGCTCTGCGGGACAAGAAGCTTGCGACTTTCAAGATCCCAGCCCCAGCAAAGAAATCCGAACTGATCTTTTGCGCAGGCAAATTCTCTTGAAAATAGGACTTTTTGGACTGAACTGAGGTTGGGCATCGGTTCACCGCCGATTGGCATTCCCCAACACGCAATGTTTTGTCCGCCATATAAGCAAATCGAACCAGACGTCGCTACGATTTTATCCATCTCTGGTTCCAAGACAGATGCTTGGCTGCCGAGCGCTTCCTGGCTACCAAAACATCTAACAGAGCGAACGCCACCTTGGTTTTCAAAAATGATGCACGGATGATCATCACCCTCAGTTTTGCTTGCTGAAATAACTTTTCTGATATCAGAAAAATTCGTGTCGGTATTTAGGTCCGAACAGTGAAACCGAGTGTCATTCCAACGGCAACTTCCTGCCGATCGAATTTCCGAACCATCCTCTGGAAGCGGGGATGGGCGATGGTAATTGTTCGTTACGCAGTGAACTCGGTGGGCGCGGTCGATGCCGCAAACGGACTCGCTTGTCACTTTGAAGTCGACAACGTCCTTCATGAAGGGAATTTCTGTCACTGAACTGTAGATCAAGCATGAGAACTCGGATTCCCCGGTGGCTACATTTTCTGTTAGAGCGCAAAGCCGGTCGTTGTCCACGCCAAATTTTTTGATGCGTAGCCCGGGCTTCTTGTAGTCCTCAGGAACTGCATCCGTGACGGTGTCTTTTATTGAATCATAGCGAACGCAAAGTGGTTGTTCGGACTCGCTGTGCGCGCAGTAGCCGTCGTAGCCAAAAGTTGAAAGCTGAGTGGCTTTCGTCCATTCGTTTCCGAGGGAAAAATATTTTGCATCCGCGAGTTCTCGCCCATGAGAGCAGCTGAGACCGGCATCGGAAAGGACGCAAAGTGAATTCCATTGTCCGGTTATTTGCCGCGCTCCGCGGAACGGTCCCCTTGGAAAAACGACTCTAGGAGTGACTGGTAGGTCTGGCTCAATATTTTTAAATGGCGTGCAGTTGATCGCGTCACCGTCGAGAGCACACAGTTCGTTATCAAGGATTTGGAAGTCGCGAAGATCGGAATAAGGGCCGTAGGTTTCCATAGGAGGGCGATAAGAAACATAGCGGTTGCCACCGGGAACTAATTCCCAGCGCTGAAGCTCTGGCTGGTAGCAGTGGATGGTTAAGTCTTTTTGAGGAACACAGACCCGTTCGCTACTGAAGCGCGCCCGGTCGTACAAGCCACTTTCTAGGATTTTTTGGATCGGCTTTTCGAACTCACCCTCAGTTTGCCAGCACCGTACGCCGCGTTCATCGACGCCGCAAAAGTGGGGGCCACCTGCGACGAAAGATTTCAGCTTCGAGACCGAGTCTCCCGAGTACTGTGATCTAGAATCGGAGCCGGCGCAGAGTCGTGTTTTTCCATCCAATGTTTTGCCACAGACACTTCTGGAGGTCAGCGAGTCGATCAAAATGGGGGTCTTTAGCACGACGGAGTAGGGCTTGGCGGAAATGCCCGCATCGACTTCATTTGCAGCGCCAGGAGTTGCAAACACGGTCAGTGCAAGAACCGATGAAAGGACAATTGTCGACAAACGTAAAAAATGAACCACGCGGTCCTCCTGGTCGACCCAAGGCATTGGGTTGTGCACCGCATATAAGCCGGAGTCTTGGGGTGTGACAATGTGGGATGCCGTTTGCGAGCATTGGGGTGGAATCTCTTCAAGGAGTTCACACATTGACGGAGCAAACTGCGAAAAGAAACCAACACCAAGTCACCGTGATTCTGTGGGCGGCACTAATAACGAGTGTCTTTTTGTACTTAGGACTGACGTTCGTGATTCCAAGGAACTCCGATCGCCCGGTGCAATTTGCTCAGCCAATGAACGGGAAAATGGCCGAATCATCTGCTGAATCAACGTCCGATGAATCACCATCATCGGGTGAAGACGGAGCGTCCCTTGAAGGTGATCCGATCCTGGGGATCCTTTACCCCTTTGGGCTTGCGATGGCGCTTGCGGGACTGGCGGTTGGCCATGCCCGGTCACTATGGAAAGATGCCGGAACCGCGAAGATGCTGAATATTTTGTCACTCGCATTTTGTGAATCCTGCGCCCTGTTGGGATTAGTGATCTTCATGCTTGGGAAAGGCGATGCCACCGAGCCGCGGTCGATGATGATAATGGCCATCGTTTGTATGGCGACGCTGTTCCCGACTCCGAAGCGAATGCGCCTCGCGTAATTGAATTGCTGAAGTCAATTTGGCTCCGAATAGGTTTGGCCCCCGAATTGCCCTCGTTGAACGGGCGCGATGAAAATCGCGAAGTCATGCGGAAGTTAAGAGCCGCTTCGACACCATCAACATCCTAAGGGGGGTATTCCATGATGATCTTAAAGACGATGCTTTCGGTTCTAGCATTAGGTTTGGCAGCGCAAGCTGCAGAGGCTCAAGTTTCTGGAGGTCTTCGTCCAGGACGAGATCCCATTTTTGAGCCCGGTCATCCAGGGGGAGGCGGGCCTTTTCGACCTGGACATGGTGGCGGCTATCGGCCAGCACCGGTCACCGAATCTGTTCGCATGACAATCGGTCGTCAATACTCTGGATTCACGCGTTTAAACCTTTCACAACTTTTGTCCGTTGCCGTTCAAGGGCGTGAAGTTCAAGACCTCACTGTCACAATGAGCGCACAAGGCGGTCGGTCGCACGCAATCCTGATGGAAAACGGTCAAGCTATCGGACAGCCTGTGATCGTTCCCAACTACACGATTGACGCTGATTTCACAGTACAAAATCCAAATTCACGAACTCTTCTTGAGCTCAATCTGAATGGACCTGTTTACATTTCAGAAATCACAGCTCGTGTGTTGGATGTCGGCGGTGGTCATGGGGGCGGCGGCGGATGGCCTGGTGGTGGGCACGGTGGACCGCTTGAGCTAAGCGAGTTTGTTGGGCAAAACTTTCGAGGACAAGACTTCTTGAATCTCGATGCAGTTCTTGGACTCTCGCAATATCAAGGCATGACAATATCGAAAGTGATTATCCGAGGATCGTCGCGTGCTGGTCGAGGCACGGCGGAATTGATGATCAATGGTTTTGGCCAGCGCTCGATGGTGACCCTCGGTACCGGCCTTCGTGAACACTCTCTCCGTGTTCCCGGACGATCGCGCATCGGCATAGAAATCAACTCACTCGATCTTGAAATGAATGGAAACATATTCATCGAGTCCGTGACAGTTGAACTCGAATAGGTTTTTGGGGTGCAGGTCGGAATTAGTCGGCGCGACACCGTGAATGGATGGACTTAAAGAGTTGAAAGCCCCCCACGACGTGGGATCTTTAAGAATTGGCGCGGTGTTTTTTAAGCGATCGGGATGGACGATCTGCACCTCTTTTGTATAGATGTCTCTATAAATGTCGTCGACAGTATTTTCTGAAAATGATTTTCTAAGTTTAGGGCTCCTGGCATCTGCAGAGGACAAAAAGTTCCTTGGGAGCACCTCCTTGCTCGGCTCCGATTTCATCCTCAATGAATGGCATCAGTTGGTGCCCTGGGTTTCACCTGTGGTTCCTCGGGGTGCTTTCGAAGTTTTTGATTTCACTTCGGGCTATGCTGCGGAAAGAAAGCTAAAGTTTGATTTTGGCTTGGGCCGTTATGACGAAGACCGCGTTGGAATGTACAATGCAGATTTTTTTAATGGCAAAGATCCCGTCGCAAGGCGAACCATTCACATGGGACTTGATCTGGGTGCCCCAGCGGGGACACCGGTGTTTTCACCAGTCGCTGCTAAGCTTTGGGGTGTGAACTTTTTAGAACGAGAAGGTGACTATGGTGGGACGATCATTTTAGAGTGTCAGCCGCCCGATCAGCTTCGTTGTCCGACGCTCTACATGCTGTTTGGGCACTTGGCGAAAGACAGTCTTCGTCACATTCAGACATTCGCAGAAATTCAGTGCGGTGATTTAGTCGGGTGGCTAGGGGAACCAAGTGAAAATGGAGGATGGAATCCCCATTTACATTGGCAGCTAAGTTGGTCTCGCCCATTGAAAATCGATTTGCCAGGTGCGGTATCTGCGCTTTATCGCGACAAGGCAAAGAGCGTGTTTCCAGATCCGACCGCGTCTTTAAGTAGAGCGATTGGTGGCTGGCGAGGTCTGTAACCAGGCCTACGTCCTAGTGGCGCGCCTCGCGAAGAATATAACCCGCGCCGTAAACTGTCGCGAGGATATGGCTGAAACCCGCCAGTTTTTTTCGAAGGTAGACCATGTGGGTGTCAATCGTCCGGTTTGAAACAACTGCATCTTTCCAAACGCCTTCCAAGATCTGTTGGCGAGAAACGACTCGGTCTTTGTTGAGGACAAAAAATCTTAGCAGATTAAATTCTAACACCGAAAGCGGAACAGTTTTGTGTTCGACTGTTGCTTCCAGGCGGGCCGCGTTTAAAGTCAAATTTCCGCAAACCATAATGTCCGGCTCGTCGACTTGTTCTTCTAAGCGACGAATTTTTGCGACAACTCGCGCGACAAGTTCGCGGGGGCGTGCGCCTTTAATGACGTAGTCATCAGCTCCGAAATCAAAAGCTTGAGTCACATTTTCGATGTCGTCTGCCCCGGTGTAGATCAGAATTGGGATATGTTTTGTTTCCGGTCTTGCGCGAAGAACTCGGCAGAGATCATGTCCACTTTGTTTTTCTAAACCAAGATCAAGAATAATCAAATCGGGTTTGCCGGTATCGGCAAGTTGTAGCCCGGTTGAAGCGTCACCTGCTTTTAGTATCTGAAAACGGAACGACAAAAGCTCTTCGATGAAATCTAGGATCCCTGGATCGTCATCAATCACAAGAATTCGTTTGTGCGGAATTTTCAAAGCAGTTGTTTCCATAGTTCCATTCACACAATCTAACTGAGGTGCCGTATCTGTTAATATCTGTTAAAATTCGATGCTCAACAAGTTACGCAACTATTTAACGAGGCTTTAGGACTCTTAATATTTCGCGGATTCAGGTCCGTTTAAGCTAAGTATCTCTGAAGCTCTGCTATTAAACCCGAAGATCTTACAAGTCGACCCTGTTTGAGATTCAACGCGGTCCTCCGCTTGCGCCTGCCTATTAAGGGTCTAGAAGTGGTCGAGCAAGTGGTTGCGGTCAGCCCGATCACAAGTCTATTCAGCGGTTTACGGTATATTCGGTCCAGGCGTTTTTGAACGTTCATGTACCGAAATCAGCCGTGTTGCCAATACTGGCCCAAGATGTGTAACCCCATGGCATCGATCTATTTGAAAATGAGGCGCCGGATGGGGCTTAGTGTCTTGAAACCTTTTGACGAATCACGGCCAGGTGCATGGCTCTTGGCTGGCGCTGCGTCCTTGATCGCCGCCGTTTGGGCGTTTCATGGATCGACCAAACACAGTGTGTTTTTGGTGGGTTTCGCTCTGCTAGCAGTAGGGATTTCCATTGGCATCGCAACGTACAATTCGACCACTCCACGCACCACAAATGGCCATAAAGACTTCGCGAGAATTTACCGGCTGCCCGTCGGAACGTTAAGTGTCTGGCTTGGTGCAGTCGTGCTTTTGTCGTTGAATCCGAATTTAAACTCCAACCCTGAAGAGCGCCGACTTTTCATCGCATTGGGGGTCCTAGCGTTCAGCTTAGTGTACCAAGGCCGGTTGGCTTTCTTCGCTCCGCTTCCCATCGCAGGCCTCTTCGTTGGACTTCGAGAAATAGACCTTAGTATAGGCCTGGTTCTGTCAAGTCCTTCAGTGTTGTGCTTCGTATTTAGCTTTCCGTTTGCGGCGGCGGTGATGATGATTCGCAGCTCAAGGGCCGATTCGCATGGCGTGGTCGCTAGATTGAAAACAATGGTAGTAGTGTCTCAGGATTTACACGCGCGTGTGCAAATTGAAGCAGAGGCGCTGGTGAACTTGCGAGAAAGTCTTTTGGGTACGGTCGCCTCTATGCCGAGCAAAGAGCCCATTAACGAACTAAAAACTCTCGGCAGTCAGTTGGCCGCTTTGAACCCATCGATTTCGATAGTGAAAGAGCAGCCGTCGCTGAGCTTTGAGATCCTGATTGCTGAAGTACGACAGATCTTTAGTGAATTTCAAACTCAAGGGCGCGCTTTAGGTAAGATTTCGGGGCCGATTCGGTTTGTGTTTTTTCCTCCGATTGCTGGCTTTGATGAGCGATCGGAAATTGCGGTCGATATCGGTCAGCTGCGTTCCGGTTTGTGGAATTGTTTGCAGCTCGCTTACGAATCTCTTCCGGAAACAGGCGCTCTGCGACGGGAAGGTGTCATTCGACTGTCGATGCGCCATGGATTTCGAGTTATCGAAATTGCGGTTGAAGACAATGGCCGCGGCATTCAAACAAGAAGCTTGGATGCGCAACACGGTCTTCAGCAGTTAAAGGGAGAAGTTGAATCTCGCGGCGGGCGATTTGAACGTGTTGCCCGGCTTGGTGTCGGTAGCCGAACCTCGATGGAACTTCGCATTCTCTCAGAGAAACCGGCCAACAGTCGTTATCGCGCGACAATCCGGCACCCGTTCACGGTCGCTGAATCTACCAAGGAATCTTCCCCAAGTGGCGGCGCGCAGCTCGTCTGAGTCGATCATCGATAGCGTCCCATAGGTCCGGATTATTGCCGTTCAAATGAAACCCAGCAGAGACGTTTCGGAAAAGAATTAAACCATTGGTCGACGTCATGGTGTCTGCCTCGCGAAGTGCAGCATAAAGCCTGCGAGCGGCGAGCACGCTATCAGCAGGAAGCGTTAGCTCTGTGTAACCGGTTAGCGTTTGTTTGTGTTCGCTAATTTCTTCGGCCGTTCCCCAGAAAACAGTTAAAGGCTGAGCCGGCATATAGTGGTGCTCGGCGTGCCCGGGGCTTTGATTTTTGTTCGACTCTCTCGCGACTTCAACTTTAACTTCCGGTCGGATGCTCCTGGCGATTGCCTGTTCTAGTTCAAACCGCGTGACGCCTCCTGGTCGCAAAATCGTAATTGAATCGGAATCGCACCTGACGACTGTCGACTCGACGCCGACCTCCGAATCTCCACCATCAAGAACCAGAATCTCTTGGTTGGAAATTGCCTCAGGGAATTCGGTACGCACGTGATCAGCCGAGGTGGGAGACGTTTTTCCAAAAAGATTGGCGCTGGGTGCGGCCAGAGGAATTCCAACTGCTTTCAATAGGGCGAGCGCGACCGGATGTCTAGGTATGCGGATGCCGACCGAATCTAAGCCCGACGTGATCATGGGGTTCAATCTTGGATGTTTCGGTACAACAATGGTCAAAGGTCCCGGCCAAAACTTTTCTGCAAGCAGTTTTGCCGTTTCAGGCCAGGAAGAAGCAAGAGTCGCGATTTGGCTAAGGTCATGTATATGAACAATCAGTGGGTCAAAGCTAGGACGACGTTTGATCCTAAATATACTCTCAATTCCGAGCGTGCTGTCGACAGACGCAGCTAGGCCGTAAACGGTTTCGGTCGGCATCGCAACCGTCCGACCTCGAACTAGCCAGTCCGCCGCAATTGAGATTTCAGAATTTGCAGAACTATCTGGTTTCGCCATCTGTCTCGATGTCTAAACCGAGAAGGTTCAACTGACAAGTATTGGAGGCCATGATTTAATATTTGCGTATGTTGAATGAAGGAAACTCGGAAAGCGAACTGGTTCAAGTGTCAGTGTTCCCGCTGACGCGAATGACATTTTTTCCAGGAACTACTAAGCCGCTAAATATATTCGAAGCGCGCTACATTGAAATGGTGGAAGAAGCCTTGCGGACCGGGGGTTTGATTGCTTTAGCTTATTCCGAGCCATCTGCGATTAAATCCCAGGGTGTCGGTGTTCTTGGACATCTGCGTTCTGTTGCGGGAGTTGGAAAGGTGCAGCTCGTAGATCGTCGGCCTGATGGCACGATGTTAATCCTTTTAGTTGCGGCAGGAAAAGTGAGGTTCGAAAGAATTCTACATGAGGATGATCCGAGTCAGGTCAAACCTTATCTGCGCGCCGAGGCACGCTGGGTTAAAGAAGACCTTCACCTTTCTGATCCCTACCTATTTCTATTTCACCGCTTACAAAAAGATCTCGGTCGGTGGCTGATCTCTCACGTGGCCAGTGCAGAGGATCGGGAAAAGTTCATTGCTCAGCTGGAAACCCCTGAACAGAAGGTCAACGCAATTTCGTCGCTGATGGTTTTGGACTCTGAAGTTCAACAAACCCTATTAGAGTGCGATCGACTTGAAGATCGCTGCGTGCAACTTGCCATGGCCATCGAAGGCGAATCTCCCGCGCAGTGATATTTTTAATGACTTACCTTTTTTGGGAACGGCCCTTGGCGACGGGTACGGCCAGCATCGGGTCATCTGGCCAAGAGTGTTTCGGATAACGCGCGCGCAGCTCTTTCTTAACCTCGAAGTAAGATCCTTTCCAAAAGCTAATCAGATCCGAGGTCACTTGAACGGGCCGATAATTGGGCCCAAGTAAATGAAACGTCAGTGGCTTATCGCCGATTTTCGGGTTCTCTTTGAGACCGAAGAGCTCCTGGAGCCGAATCTCAACATAGGGTGGTCGATCTGGCGGGTATTGAATTCGGAACCGATTTCCGGTTGGCGCCGTAAAAAAATCTGGTGCAAGACGTGCCACTTCTTTTGCCATTGCAGGTTCGAGATCCGAGAAAATTCTTTCACACACCTTAGCTAGCTTTTCTGCGCCTTCCGGTTCGAGGAATTCCTGAAATGACTTTTTCCCGAATAATGCCTCGTCGACTGCCATTAGCCACGCTTGTCGTAACGAATCTTCAGAGGCCTTGTGATCTTTCGAAAGTTTAAGTCGATTTAAAAAAGCGGCAATCGGTTCAAGTGAAAAAAGCATTTCCGATCTCGCAAGGAACTCTTTTTTCAAGAGTGCCGAGGCCTCGTCACTCAGTGTTCCGTCGCGATGCCCAGATTCAAGTGGCAGGTCCCGATAGTGGACCGCTCGAAGCCCAAATACGCTTCGTGTTTCTGGATCAAACATGACAGATGTTTTTAATTCGACTTCCTCGGCTTTGAACTTTTTAAGCCATTCGACTTTCAATTGAGAAGCAAGAGTGATCTGGGCATCGCCAGAAATCTTAGAAGCCATGGCGTCGCCTCTCAATGCAAACAAGAGATCAGATTGTTTCACCGATGAGCTTGTGTGAAGTTCGATGCCCTTGCCGCCCACAAGTCGGCAGTTTGGACCCTCGTGATGACGCCTTCTAGCGACACGGTCTGGAAATGCTGCAAGCAAAAGTCGAGCGACGGTTTCTTCGTCCCAAACTTCTGACAGGCGGACGGGTTTTCCATGATTGAGAGAAGCAATAACCTTTTTTACAGTAGAAAGTGCGGTGCGATCTACTCGAAGGCCACTGACGCTTCCCTCTAAAAGAGCAGCCCGAAGGTGAAGGTCGCATTCGCCCGCCATTTGAGATCGCATAACCGCATCTCGATCCAGCAGGAAGTCTTTTTCGGTCAGGAGTGCGGCAAGTCCCGCAGCCAATGAAACAGAATTTAGTCTTTGCCCTTCTGCCATAATTCTTGCGGCTCGTGCGGTGAGCCCAGTGCGGATCATCTTTCGCCCGGTGTCGGTTAGCCGTTCACTACTGTCGTACGCGCCTAGGTCTTTCAGTGTGTTGATTGCAGCATTCAGCTTCTCTATTTCAGGCGGATCGAACCAGTCGAAAGTTCTTGGACTGGGAATACCGATAGATGCGACTTCGAGAAGTGTGTCTGTCAAATCTGCACGGCGCAATTCGGCTTCAACGAACGGTCGGAACGAATTTTCATCGAGTTTCGACCAAAGGCGATAAGATTCGCCGGGGCCAGTTCGACCTGCTCGTCCGGATCGTTGCGTCGCACTCGCCAATGAGATTCGGCCGACCGAAAGACTGGAGAATCCCATTCGGTCGGACTGCGATGTGCGCTCAAGTCCCGTATCGATAACGGCACCGACGCCCTCCAAAGTGAGAGATGTTTCTGCTATGTTGGTTGCTAAAATAATTCGGCGCTTGACCGATGTCCGTCGGCTTAAAACTTGGCTTTGCTCATCAAGCGTTAAGCTTCCGTGCAATTCATAGAAATCGAACTGGTCGCAGAGGCCACGGTCCTCGGCAAAGTACGTTCTAAGCCGTCGAATTTCGCCGACGCCGGGAAGAAACACCAGAATGTCGTCATGCCGCTGACATTTGCGGATTGCGATATCGCGAATTTCTTTTGCTGTTGCTTCCAGCCATTGATGATCGGTGGCGAGTTTCAGAGGGCTATTTGTGTGGGACACCTTAATGGGAAAATTTCGTCCAGGCACCTCTACAATGGGAGCTGGAATTTCGTCTACCGAAAGGAACCTAGCGATTTTCCGGGCGTCAATGGTCGCTGACATGACGACGATTCGAAGATCTGTGCGTTCAAGTGCCTGGAGCTCTTTCAGTGCTGAAATAGCAAGATCAGTGAAGCGGCTGCGCTCGTGGAACTCGTCGAGGATGACGGTATCAAATTCGGGAATGAGCGGATCATTTGCCAGCATCCGAAGAAACAAACCTTCGGTAAAAAAACAAAGACGCGTTGATTTAATAGTTCGGTTGTCGAAGCGAACGCTATAGCCGACATCGTCAGGAAGTTTCCAGTGCGTTCTCTCTTCTTGAATTCGGAGCGCGGCCGCCCGAGCAGCGATCCGCCTTGGTTCTAAAACTGCGACTTTCATTTTCGTAAGACCGCGATCTATAAGCCCTGGTGGCAATCTGGTTGTTTTTCCTGCGCCGGGCTCTGCAACAAGCACAAGGTTTCGATGGGCTCCTAGAGCGATTTCAATTTCTTTCCAGGATTCATCAAACGGAAGGGAAATCATTTTTTAAACACGCGACACTGAAGATCTTGAAAGTCCGCAAGGCAGCCCTGGCCAACTTTTGTCGCGGGCATTCGTTTCCACGACTTCACAAAGGGAGGCACTTGTCCTCGCTGATAGTGAAATGGATCTTTGCGATCTAGTTCAGTTTTAGCGATGCTCACTTGAAGTCGTGGGATCAGCGTCGTAGCCGGGATTTCGTATTGGTGAAAATGTCCGAAAGTTCCATCGCCGAGACCTTTGGTGTAAGCCGTTATTCGACGTTTTGCGGGTTCAAAGTCCCTATAGCCGACAATCGCTTCAAGCGGTTTTAGACCCCAAACTTGAAACTGTGGAACGTTTTGAAAATCAGGATGTATTGGGAACAGAACCAACATCGGCACGTGAGCGGCCGCGGTTGAAGAAGTCTTCACCGATTTCTGTTTCCTTTTTACGACTGTCTGGCCAGACGAACCAACAGCATCGGTTGCAGCCGCAACAAAAAAAGAGGTCTCATTGTAAGCGCTTTGAGTGCAAGGAACTCGAATCAGCAACTTTCCTTTGCCGGTATCGAACAGATCAATCTCTCCCCGAGGAAAGTGGCCGTCGGGCCAGCAGGAGAAGTCCGGCATCTGATCACAGAGGCTTAGGAGAGGGCTTTCTGCTAGCTGCTTCGAGAGCGAAGCGAAAACTGGTTTTAACAAACGTGCTTGTTCGCGCGAGCTACTGGATGGTTTTGCAGTTTTCGGCTGGGCCTTACAGGCTTGAGGCTGGTTGCCAAGTGAGGTTTGGTTAAGCGCTTTCGAATCAGCCATGGACGCCGATACTGCGGCAAAAATAACGAAGAACGTTACTACACCTGTTGCAAACACTCCCTGGCTTCTCCTCATTTTCTAAACCTGCGATTTGATAAGCTTTACGACCGAGGCTAAACCCGGGATCCGCTCGTATAACAAGGCACCAGTATCGAAGAAGTCCCGGTGATAGGTCACGAGCTCACCACTTTGTTGAAACTTTAAATGTGATGCTCCGGGGACCCAAAATTCTTTCCCTCGGTTCAACGCCTTATGAGTAAGAGCCATTCGCCAAGCAACCATCGCCTCATTGCCAAGCATCAGCCTTGAGTCCCACTCAAAGTGCGCGCGAATCGTATTCTTGTACATTCGTGTGAAATACTGCCGAAGGTGTTCGAGTCCTTGGATTTCGTGAATCGGATCCTGAAAGGAAATGTCCTCACCATACATTGAACTTAAGAGCCCGATGTGATCGCGGTCCATCTGATTAAAATTATCCAAAAATTTTTCCAGTCGTCCATCCATAGGTCAGAAGCGTACATCTCTGATAGGCATTCAGCAAAGCTGAGCTTCAATCTGTCAGTTCGATGTTTCTTGCACCACGCCGCGCGTTAGGTCGCTGGCCTTTGGCTTGCTTACCACTCGGTGCAATCGAATTTCGATTGGAAACTGATATCAATTTAACACCGCCTATTGGGGGAAAAATGAACACGAAAAGTATGTACGGGAATTTAGAATCGACGATCAAGTCAGGCGCGAAACGTTTCTTGTTGGGTGTTGCAGCGGTCGCAACACTGGGAACAGGCGTAGTTGCTTGTGATTCCGATGATGCGGCAATTATTGGTGGAACTATTGCGGTCGTGGCTGGGATCCACGCCATCGATTCGGCGTTTGATCGTCGGTGTCACGGTGACTATCGCACTGTGTGTAGGTCTACGCGAGATCGATGGGGACGTATTCATCGCGACTGCGACCAAGTATGGGACTCGTGTGCCCGCAGATATTCGAGCGACTTCACTCTTGCAGCCGATTCTGGCCTAGCTCTTGATCAATCAGCTACATTGGCGGCGAAATATGAACTGCCCCTGGAGGCAGCAGGCCGATTGAGTGATCTGTTGGGCAAAGTGGCTATGGGTGAGGCGAGTGCTTTTGCAGCCCTTGGACTTTCGAATGATGAACTCAATCGAATGGCGAAGTACAAAATGCCGACCGACGGAGCGTTGGACCAGATCGGATCATCGCTTGCGATCTCCCGCGAAATGGCGCGCGGACTTGTTGAAAAGTTGATGGCCGAAACCAAACTGCAGATGGCAGACGTGAATAGCCCAGCCTGGGTAGCCTGCATGTCTCCTGGAAAATGGAAAACCGACGCCAACGGCGGAACATGTAAATCCACAGCGTGGACAGGGTGCAGTCCAGAAACTGGCGCATCGGTTTGTGGAGCATTAAAGTAAGGAAACATTTAGCCCAGGTTGATTGTCTCAACTTGAGACCTGGGCTTCGATTTCGAGAGATCGAAAGATTTCTCTGTCAAACTTCTGACCACACGTTCTGAACAAATTCGAGAACCTCGTGTCTTCTGAAAACTGACGCCTTTCAGCGAGAACGGCTCTTGCTGGCTAAAGCCTTGCTAATGAACTTCGTGCCGTGAACGAGAGGAGGGCGAATGTTGGTTCGAATTGCCCTGGTATCAGCTCCAGGTGCCGACCTTGAGCGTATTCGAAGTGCGTTTCGGAACCCCGTGCGTTTTACATTGCGCGAATTTCTTTCTATGGAATCCGTGGTTCACGGGCTGGTTTCCTTTCCCATGGACGTTCTCTTAATGAGGCTCCCGACGTTCAACGAAAAGCATCTTGCCGTCGTGCAGAAGGCATTGCGCCGCTTTCAAAAAGCATCCGTTGTCGTTCTCGCGAAAGAAGTTAGTCCGGCGGCGCGCCTTCAGTCGACCGGGCTAGAGCGATTTAAACTTTTGCAAGAGCCTCTTGAAGTTCAAGATCTACCGCTCATTATAGAGAAAATGTCGCGAGGGGATCAGTCGCCCCATCGGCTTCATCCACGAGCGCGGCGCGAGGGCTTAGTCCAAGTCATTGATCGCAAAGGTGTCGTACATCGAGGGCAGTTTTTAGACTTTGCACAAATGGGCGCACGCCTGTCTGTCCCGAGTATAACAAAGTTCTCTCCTCGAGATTCAGTGCAGATCGTGTATGGATCGACCTCTGAACCCGGGAAGTTTCACAAAATTGAAGCGAAAATTGTTTGGTCGACTTTCAATGGCGGGTTTGTAGACCAGTTCATGGGCGTTAAACAGCAGATGGCGGGCGTTCGTTTCATAGCCGTTTACTAAAGTGTCGCTTCGGCTTGGCGACCCTCCACAGGAGGGCCCCGCCAAGGGCCTGCGTCTCGGGCGAGACTCGCTCCTTCGAAGCTCTCACCCTCGTTCGATGCAGTGGCATCGAAAGATTTGGCAGTGTCGCTTCGGCCTAGCGAACGTTTTTGTGGAGGCTCGAGTAGAAGCTTTGTAGCTCTAAGAATGCTCGTTTTGCTTCGTCTTGATTTTTTTCCCAATCGCCTTTGCCCGACGACTTTGCAGATTTCCATGCTTGTCGAGCACGCTCCAAGCGCGGCGCAATGTCAGCCGTGGCTTTTTCGGCATAGGCCTTAACTTCTGGTTTTGTCTTATCTGTAACGCGAGCCCAATTCCAAATTGCGTGTTCAAAATGCGTGATTCGTTCATTCAAGGATTTTACAAAACGTTCCTTCTGTTCGAAGGAATAAGGGCGCTCTGCAAGACTGACGGCCCAAGTTGAGCTTTGCGCCCACTTTTCATACTCAGCGTTCGGTTGACCAAAAGTTCCGTGGTTAAAGCCAAGGCCATTCGTCATGTCGATCGGTGACGCTCCCGAGTAGGTGTCAGAAGAATTGGTGGTCGGTAAAGATTTTCTCGGGGTGAAGTGACCGCCGGCATGGGAACCTTCGTCCGCGTGCTCATCGTGGGAAAATGATTTTTCAGAAACGACGGTCACCATTGTAAAAACAAGGCCGACGAAAAGAGAAATTTTAAAACGGAATGGCGAATTGTATTTAGTCATGGAGGTTCCCAAATTAATCAGAATTTCGTTGATCTTCACGCTTTGGGGGTTGTTTGGTCAAAGATTTCAACGCTGACATGCTGCAATCAGGATTCCGCCTACATCGACAAATAGGAACTTGTCGCTTTTCTGAGCAAAACCAAATTGCAGCCCAGAGTCCTAAATAGACCTTAGAACCAATACTTGAGGGCGCCGTTAACTGTCAGGCCATCCGATTCATCGCTCGAAACCATGAGGTACTTTGCTTCGACTCCGACGGAAACGTACGATACGTATTCGCCGACCCATTCCCGAACCGGGATGTCAAAGCCCACAAGGGGAGTGAGGCCCAGGTAAGTCGCATCTTGGTTAATGACTGGGCCAGCAGCAATGCCCACGTGGCTATAGCGCACAATAGGAATGTCGCCAGCGAAATGATTAAGTCCCGCGAACTAAAACAGTCGTTCGCTCGAGGCTTCGAGTACCGCTCAATTTGGAATTGTTAGAAGAATAGTTCATGACGAGGCCAAGTCCGAAGGGAATGTAGGGCTGGAAACCGAAACCGAGGCCATACTCCACGCCTGAAGCGTAACTGCCTTCAGGGCTTGTTAGTCCCATCGACAAATCGACGTGAGGATTGAGACCTTCCTGAAGAACCTCACGCGGCTCTGGAAATGTCGAGGTACTGCGCGCTTCGTCCAACGAAAGGTTGTCGGAAGCTGCTTCGGCATGAGTGAGTGAAGAAACTGCAGCAAACGCTGCAATCGCGGCAAGAGTAGCTCTACGAAATGAAAAACCCGACTTATTGAACATCATGAAGACTCCCTTTAAATAAAGATCACCCTAAATGCCACGATCGATATATCGACGCCCGGAGCTAAGCATAGGGAGCCGCAAATGACAAAATTTGAATGCTTCCAAAAGTGGTTTTTTGGTGAAGCTGTTTTCAGGCAGCCTGCGCGACTGGCAATTCGCTGAGTGCCGGAAGTCGAATGACAAAACGCGTATTAGGAGATGCAGCGTCATAGCTTAGTTCGCCGCCATGTTGCTGCAATATTGTGCGGGAAATACTTAAACCAAGTCCCGTTCCCTTACCTGGTCCTTTGGTGGTGAAAAAGGGTTCAGCCAATCGCTTTGCGAATTCTGGTTTTATTCCACTTCCTGAATCAACGACTTCAATCTCGACAAAGTTTCCCACTAATATTGATTTTAGGTTTATCCATCGATCTGGTTCAGAGCGAACTGCGTCGATGGAGTTAGTTATCAAGTTTACGAGGACCTGTTCAATCTGGATGCTATTGCAGACAATCGCCAAGCCCTGTGCAGATTCGGTATTAAGTTGAACGCTGCCGGTGCGCAATTTTTCGGCGCAAAGGTCCGTTACCGACACGAGAATGTCTTTTAGCATTGTCGGTCGCTTCACTTGATGATCATCTTGCCGAGAAAATCGACGAAGGCCCTGAATTATTTTTGTAATTCGATCGACTTGTTTAAGGGCACGACCAATACGGTCTAAATTTGTGGTGGAGTTTGTAGGAGTATTAGGTTCTTTCGCCAATGAACGACGGAGCATGTCTAGCGAGCCACCGATGACAGTCAGTGGATTATTTATTTCATGGGCCACGTTGCTTGCGAGTTCGCCCAGCGAGGTCAGTCGACCGAGGTGAATGTTTCGAACCCTTTCCGCTTCAAGTTCTGCCTGATCTTTTTTTTCTTTCGTAATGTCCATTCCAAAAGACAGATATCGAATCACAGATCCATCAGCGTTCGTGATCGGTATAATGTGGGCGCGAACCCAGTAGGTTGCACCGCCTTTGGCTTTGTTTTGTACTTCCCCGTGCCAGACTTTTCCGCTTTTGATTGTTGACCAAAGGATTTTAAAGAACTCAGGCGGATGAAAGCCCGAATTGATCAATCTGTGGTTGGCGCCGAAGAGTTCATTTAGTGTGTAGCCCGAAATTTCGCAGAAGTTGTCGTTCACGTAATCGATCGTACCGTTGGCATCCGTGCTTGAAATGATCGCGAAGCGATCAATCGAGTCGACAATCTTTACCGAAAACTTAATATTGTTCCAAGGGTCTAGAATATGCCACAGTTTGAGCATGGCAAAAAAATTCCCAAGCTCAAAAAAATCCGACAGTTCACGAAAGCACAGAAGTCCAGGAAAGTACGGAAGTCTTTTAGCAAAGTCCGAACACGAAAAAGCACAGACCTACTTTCAATCGAAGTCTGACTATGAAAATCAACTGAAGCAGCTGCAAAAAGGCCTGTTGCAGCTTCAGCGACACTTGCACGTGAATCGACATAAGATGGTGATTCTATTTGAAGGGCCAGATGCAGCTGGGAAGGGCGGGGTTATCAAGAGGTTTTCCGAGTACCTTGATCCTCGCGGAGTCGCGGTGCAATCGATTGGGAAGCCCAACGTGGTCGAAATCGAGCAGCAGTATATGCAGCGCTTTTTTGCCAAACTTCCCGAGCCGGGTGTGATCACGATTTTTGATCGCAGCTGGTACGGACGAGTACTTGTTGAAAGAGTCGAAAAAATCTGTGCTCCTAGCGATTGGAAGCGCGGCTATGCGGAAATCAATGCGATTGAAGAAATGCTAATTCGCGACAAAGTTTTGGTGCTTAAGTATATTTTAGACCTCTCTTACGACGAGCAAAGGATTCGCTTCGAGGAACGAAGGAAGAACCCTTTCAAGTCTTGGAAACTGACAGACGAGGATTTTCGCAATCGCAAAAAATGGCCGCTCTATGAAACAGCCTACAGAGATGTTTTAAAGCACACGTCGACCGATTTTTCGCCTTGGACCGTGGTTCCTGCGGACAGCAAATGGTTTTCACGGGTTGCTGTTCTGGGTGATGTTCTGGAACGCGCCGGAAAATTCTATCGGGGTTGACGCCATTGGCTCTAGATCTGTCATTCTGAAAAAGTCTCTTGCGATGATTTTATGCCTCCGCGCACAGTTAAGCTCAAAAATTTTTTCACACCTTAGGCGATCAATGTACGGCTGCGGCGTTCCCGGGTAGGACAAGCAGTCCGATTACTCTTTTCAAAGGAAAAAAATGCGATTTGTTAGCTGCTTATCAGCGCTAGTTACTGTTTTCTCGGTTGCGAAGGCATCAGCCAACTCCTGGAATGTTCCAGTTCTAAATTGCGATGGTGCTAAAATCGAAGATATTTGCTGGTCCAGCAGTGCTGGCAGTGCGACTTATAGCTGCCGGCGCCAGCTATTGGTTTTCGGCGAAGACGCGAAGGCTTTTATGGGGCAGAAGCAAATGTTTTATCCAAACGCTTTACGTGAGTTCATTCTCCCGGTTCTTCAAACTATTCCGAATTCCCCGGACTACAAAGACGAATCACAGGCCTACTCGAGTAACGGTCGTGTTGTTTATATCAAACCAAATCTAGCCGGCGCGAAAACGTTGACCGTCGAATCCTTTGCCACGACTCAACCAACAGGCGGCATTTACACTCAAGGTCACTTTGTCGATCGCTATACTTTTACCGGCTGCAATTAAAGGCTCTCTTTCGGAAACTTGAGAGCGGTTCTTCAGGTGAAGAGCCGCTTGCCCTGGACGATACGAAGACCACCAACTTCTATTCGCCTACTGATGATTGTTTGAGGCGTCCCGCCGACTTTTTTAGAGAAGCTTCATTTAGGTTATTGAGGATAAGTTATCGAATCTGGACCGGCTTAAGCCGGCCAGGTTCGTGATAGTGTGTTCTTAGAACTCAACGAAGTCTCCGTCCGGAGATCCAATTAATCTATTTAATTGGAGCGGGTGATCGGGCTCGAACCGACGACCTATACCTTGGCAAGGTATCGCTCTAGCCAACTGAGCTACACCCGCGCTCCGCGAAATGAGCGATCAAGGTATTGGTTAGGGAGGGCGTCTGTCAATGCCTCTTGCTGGGAATTGTGAGAATTGCGTTTTTCTAGCACCCAGAAATGCTTAATACTTCAGCCAGTTTATCGTGCAAGCCAAGGCCGGTACCCAAGTTCAGGGGCGGCTTCGGCTATTTCGGTAAAGATTGATGTATTCGAGTCCAGAAACCAGGCTCAGAATTCCACTGATCCAGAGTAGGCCGTGGCCAACCACTTGCGAAGAAACATTGTCGAGTAGAGTCATAGGTGTCACGTCGATTAAAACCGCCGGGATCGCCACCATTTGCACTGCCGTCTTCCATTTACCCGTGGCCTTGGCGTCTAAAATCAACCGATCCGCCGCCGCGATCGAACGAATCCCGCCGATCAATATATCGCGGCCGAGAATGATGATAACAAGAACGGGGTGGACCGCTCCGCTTGGAACAAGCAAAATCAAAACCGTGGAAACCAAAATTTTATCTGCAATCGGATCCATGAATTTACCCATTGTCGTCTGGGTATGGAACTTTCTGGCGAAGTACCCGTCTAGCCAATCTGTGATTGCGGCGACTATGAAAATAGCTGCGGCAACCCAGCCGGCGGTGCGCTTTTCGAGAGTGAGCATCACAATCGTTAAAGGAATACAGGCCAGCATCCGGGACCATGTTAGCCACATCGGAAGTTCGCGCTTCCAATACGGAAGCTCTGGTTTTGGTCGCTCAGTTTTTGGTTGGTCTGTCGCCAGCATATTCATATTAAGATTGCCCGTCCTCAGGCGAGCGAATCACCAAACGCGTGGACCCGTCAATGGGTGGCGCGGCTTCATCGAAAGATTTGTCGCGATAAGCCTGTGGCTGAGCACTTCGTTAGCTGTAGCCGCTGCGCCTTCAATTGAATTACCGCCGCCGTTTTGGAAGACGCGACCAAATATTCGGAAACGGTTAGATGAAGAGCAGGCAGTTTTGGTTTCTGTTCGAACCGAAGAGGGGCGGGTAGACGCACTTTCGGATCGCCTGGTTATGAGTGGTGTCGGCTGGGTAAAGCAGGCCCCGGCTGAAGTCTTTGCTCGAGCTTTAGACTTCGAGCGTTTAAAGGAGATCAGCGAGCATTTTCGAGAGGTGAAATATGATGGCAAATCCCAGCGTTTGTTCATAGTCTCTCAAGCGCTTGGATATCAGGCGCGAATGCTCTTTCAACTTCGGCTTGATAGCCGAGAAAGAATGATTCACTTTGAGGTGATTGACGGCCATTTTCTAGGCTTGCGCGGCCAGGTGGAAATGTCGGCCGTTAATGATTCTACAATAAAGGATCGCGACCGAATTACAGAGCTGTCGATTTTAATGGCTCACGAAGCCCGGACTCTTCCAATTCCAAAGATTTTGATTGGATTTGCGTTAGAAATCATTGCCAAGAACGTCGCTCTTAAAATGCGCCGCCACCTAGAAGCCCCCAAAAAACTCTGACCCACCTACCGCGCTTTGCGATTTCGGGATCTCAAAGCACCTTTCGAGACAACTGTCGATGTCTCGCGAAAGTTTTGCGGGCGCTCCCACGCCGATGGAAGCGGAAAGTCAATTGGCCGTGGTTTTACAACTTCTCCAAACTGCCTTTCAAACTGAATTAAGCTTTCGGCTGCCGGCTGGGGAATGCTGCCACCGAAAATTTCTTTTAAGTGCGCCTTCCAGTTGGCTAGCGCTTGAACCATCAATGCGCGTTCACCACTTTCCAGAGAATGTTCGCAAACGCGTGAGAGATATAGATTCACGGCCTTTGCCGCTTGCGATTTATCTCCATCCACCATGGTGTGAAGAAACGCACAGATCATGTCATAGACAATGAGATCTTCAATTTTTGTCTGCGCATTTTCTAGCGCGTAGACACCAATTCCATAAAGTGATTGATCCATGTGAGCATTCCAAACTTCGATCGCTTCTTGGAAATCGCCAAGCTTCACATGACATCGCAGTGTTCCCAAGGTGACCTTTGCTAGAAGGTAGGAATCTAACTGACCT
Organism: Deltaproteobacteria bacterium; assembly: GCA_017302795.1. Taxonomy (GTDB): domain Bacteria; phylum Bdellovibrionota; class Bdellovibrionia; order Bdellovibrionales; family JAMPXM01. The sequence goes on from JAFLCB010000008.1 coordinate 118,547, forward strand.
GTTTTTTCAACTTCGTTGATAATCGACTTGTACATTTTGAGAGCTGTCTTGAAATCGCCCTTCGCGAGAGCTTGATCGGCGGAGGCACCGTCGAAACAGAATTTTTCAAGAAGAGAATCGGGAAGTTGATTAGCGGCTTGTGATCGACCCACAGTGAGGCTCCAGAGTTTTGAATTCAGTAAATAATCTCTAAACATCTTATTTTCGGACGGTTTTCAGAAAATTCAGAGTCGAGAACTGGTCGAGTCGATTTTTCTCTACTTGGAAACAGGGCTGAAGGTCGAGTATTCTAAGCTCCCGGAGCGTTTTAAAGCTCCTAGGCGTATGTGCCGTGGAAGGAGGTGGTGCCAATGAACGTATTGATTAGTCATTGGACCGCCGCACAGGAGGAAGGTCGGGCGTAAGTTTTAGCGACCTTCACCGGTTGCTAAAGCTTATCAACGCATCTTCGCTTGAGCGGGGGTCTGAAAACCTTGGGCTGCAGCTTGAACAAAGCTGCAGCTTTTTTATGGCCTGTAGCCTTTTTTTTGGGGCGCTCAGATTTCCTTTGTTTTCGATTCCACGCTTGCCAGCGCTTCAGTTGAGACCGTCAACACAAGGTCTTGCCCCGTTCGCTTAGATTTAAGCATTGTGAGGACGTCTTGGCTGTGGCCAGCCTTATTGACGACATAAAGATTTGCCGCTGTTTCTAAGGTCAATGTCGCCTCAGTGTAGGATTTCAGTTTTCCTTTGAGAGTCATAATCCCAGAGGCCTCGGCTGAGGACAGGGTGCAAAATAAAGAAATCGCTGCTGAAATCTTAACGAGCAGTTTGTGAATCATCTTGCGACCCCATTCTTTTTTGATTCTGGTAAACTTTGGCCTTCTTGCATCATTCGGAATCCGTCAGAATTCTTTACTCCTTTGGCGGGGTCAAAAATGTTCAATGGCTGCATTTTCCAATACAGCGCACGGTTGCCTCGGTTGTTGATGCAAGCATTGACCTTCGGGCAGTTCGGCGTGCCATCAGCGGATTTTTCACCAAGGCACTGAACTGCGGTGATGGTTAAATCCATTGGTGCAGGAAGCGACCCGCTCATCGTTGCTTGAATCAGTGCGTGATTGATTTCGTCGTCGCCTAGCTCTGCCCAATTTTTTGAATCAAGCTTCTGCAGTAGATATTGACGTACGGGGTGAGTCACCGGTGTGCAGGTGGCGTTGTAGAAGCAAAAGATGGCTTTTGAATCCGGCGTGAGGGTCGTCGTCGCGTGCGGGCCGCCCTTAGTTTCACAAATCTGCTGACCGGTTTCGGAATAAAAAGAACCGCCTTGGCCAGCTGTTCCGCAAGCGAACTCGACGGGGGCGCCCAGGGCAATTGGCGAGAAGCTCACGACCGAGACCCCAGCGAGTGCGGCCATGAGAATAGGCCGGAAAAGCAGTCGAAGGGCATTAATCGCGGCAGTCATCAAATGTGCTCCCTGTAAGAATTAACTAGGACGAAACTCTATTCTAGCTCCTCGTGCAGTTGGATGAAAAGTCGAGCTTAGGACGAGGTCCCGCGATTGACAGAAATCCGGCCCGACTTTAGGGTGCCTATCTTATGAAAATCCGACTTGCTGAAATTCCTGAAGATGGCCGCCAATTTAGCTTTACCCGTGAGTCAGGCGAGTTGAACTCGGCCCTCAAAGACCTTCTCCCCGAAGTACCCTACAAGGTCGATCTAACAATTCGACCGCTTGGCAATGCGTACGAGATGGAGGGAAAGGTTGTTACTTCTTTAAAAGAAATTTGCTCGCTATGTGGGTGGGACTTGAATCTCCCCTTAAACAAAAATTTTAAAGAAGTCCTCGTGGAAGAACCGGAAGTTGATCGTGAGACGCACCACGTGCACGGCAATCAATCGGTCAATTTCTTGGCTGAGGGATCTTCAACCACATACAAAGATGAACTCTTCGATGCAGGCGAGTTTTTTCATGAGTTGGTCGCGATTTCGGAACCGCTTTACCCATCTTGCGGCGATCCTGATTGTGAACATTTGGAAGAGGCCAACGCGAAACGCGCAGAACTTGCCGCTGAATTTGCGAAAGCAAACGGCGATGAGCAAACCAATCCGTTTGCCGAGCTCGCCAAGCTCAAAGAAAAGTTAGAAAAGAAACATTAGCTGGAAGCCGTAACGACATTCCCCCTATCTTTCCGCGCCACTGCACGGAAAGCAGTGAAGGCTGGAAGCCGTAACGACATTCCCCCTATCTTTCCGCGCCACTGCACGGAAAGCAGTGAAGGCTGGAAGCCGTAACGACATTATAGACTAGCGAACTGATCTATGGGATAGACGCCGCGGATATCATCGGCATTCCCATAATTTTGATCGGGACCAGCGCTTGTCACGACGATTTCCCTTTTTCGTTTATTGTAAGTCAGCGTATACGCCTTCCCCCATTGGTCGAGTGAAGTGTCGCGGTTGATGTTGTTGGTGGTCCGCATATTTTTTCGAAGATAGTCAGAGAAATCCTCGGAGCGGGGATGGGACCCATCAATCGTGTCGAGATAAACCATTTTGGTGATATCGCTGATCTCTTGTTGGGTCGCAACGACCTTTGTTGCCTCCATAACTTTGGCGATCTGAGCTTTTATATTGGGGCTGGAGGCTGCCGCACCACCTGCGACAGTGATCATCGGAATTAACTTTACAATTGCATCAATCACGTAGCGCTTCCTTGTACATTGCGATTTTCAGAAACAGTTTCCAAGTAAAGGGCGATCGCCGCGTTCTGAGATAAAACCTGCCAGAACTGTTGAGCCGTTAGCTTCAAAAGGCGGCAAGGCTCTTTGGTAAGGACGCTGGCAGATCTTGGTGAATTCAGAATCAAAGCCATTTCGCCAAAGAAGTCCCCTTGCGCAAGTTCAGCGATAACTCTTCCGTTCGTGATGACATCAACGGCGCCGCGAATGAGGAGGTAGAAGTCCTTGTCAGTTCGGCCCTGCTCAATTACCTGACGGCCAGCGGCGACGCTAAGAACTTCCCCCTGATTGAAAAACAGACTCACGACTTCCTTGGGCGCTTCGCGGAATAATTCACTCGACGAAACATACTGTCCAAGTAAGAGTCGATCGAGGAAAGCGTCAGCACTTGCTTTGAGGTTTTGGTGATTTAACAATTCGTCGATCACTTTTCGCGGGATTGCTAAAATCCTACAGACGGAAGTCGTCACGACATCGGCCGATCTGGCTGTGTTGGCCAGCAAAGTATTTTCGCCGAAGACAGTAGGCGCCTTTAGAGTTGCGACTTTCTGAACTGCGCCGGTTGACTGCCGCTTATGAACGGCAACGTCTCCTTCGAGTAAAACGAAGAGTTCATCGCTGAAAGTTTCTTGAACGATAATGTGAGCGCCGGGCGCAACTTTTCGCAGCTCCGACTTGCCGATCAAGAACAAGAGGACATCGCGATTCAGACTTGCAAAGAGGGGGATATTGGCAATCGAATCCGCCACTAGTTCGGCGTTTTCCATCACTTCAGTCTGCGTGTGCCGTTTCGATTGTTTCACAAATCGTTTGGTCTTTAGGGGGTGCAAGATGTTGGTGATAACGATTCGGAACAAATCAAAGACGAGGTAAAGAAAACTGAGAGCGAGGGCCAATCCTAAAATCGTTGCTGCGAGCAGCTCCGCGAACGGTCCGTTTTTATACGTTTCCAAGGCTCTTGAAATTAAAATTGAATCGTTGCGAGTGATCAACGACAGCATTAAATTGTAAGAGACCATCGTCCAAGTGATCGCCATCGTCGAATAGGCCGTGTAAATACCAGAATCTGCGATTTGTTCTGATTTTGTAGAGATAGAAAATAGGCCACGGTTTTTTAAGTAGGGAAGTAGCTCAACTGCTGACCGTTGGTTGTAGACGATGTTGAAGAAACTAGAGAGATCGGACTTTCGGAATGGATTGAGGTCGATAATCGCAAGAACAGCAGAAACCCAAAACAGATCGTCCAGCAGTGGCCAATTGGGCGCAAAGGTCGTTGAAATTGCAGAGGCTGCCGAGAAGACGAAAAAATAAGAGCAGCCGACAGCCACAAATGCTAAGGTTCCCATTCGGCGTCCGCCCGCCATGTAGATTTTGTCGTCATTGCTTTTTAGCGCTAGATAAAACAAGCCCAGTTCAAGTTGTAGCGGGCTACGTGCACCCGTAAGCAGCAATGTCAGAAGACTTTTGATCAAAGTTTTTGCGGTAATGAGAGTGGAAGCGGCGGCAAAAAAGAAAACCAGGCCTTTTACGTAACTGTCGTCGATTTTTAAAAAACCGGCTGGCACATCTGCTTGTCCAAGAGCTATTGCGCCGATCATGAAGCTGAGGGTCACGAGCATTGTGCCCACAGCTGCCATAATGAAGGCAATCATCGACGGCTGCGTAATAAGTTTTCCGGAAAGAATTTCGATGCTAAAGATTGCGCGAGTCAGCCATATCGGTTTTCGCTCAAACATTTCTGCACGTTCGGCGGCATCGGAAGTCATCAAATGTTCGGCTCCCTCAAGACAGCCCTGCGTCTGAAGTTTTTGGAGCGTCGTGAAGAAGGTTTTAAAAGGTACCCGGCCGTGTGTGCGATGAAGAGATTCAAGTATTTCGGGAATTGTTTTGAATCCGTCGAGGAGCGGCAATATATCCCCGGCGGCATTTGGCAGAGAAACCTGACTGCGCCCATCGGACAGTTCGAACAGCAGTGGCGCGCTGCTAGGAACCGCCCCCGTGCCCGACGCTAATTGGCTAAAAATGTGGCCTTGTTTCAGGCGTGGTCGCATGTGCTGAAGCGACTGAGATTCTGGTGAATTCTGATTTTGTGGATTACTTGCCATAATGGCCCTTATTGTAACGAGACCATGGGGGCACGAATCAAAGGAAAAGAAGCGTTGCGCGATTGACGTTCGGCTTTTGGCCCGGTGCAATCATGCTTATGGCAGATCTATTTTCTAAGTTTATATCGATGTTCATGGGGTCCGGAGCGCCCGGAAAATCAAAAGCAAGCGGCGATGGACCAACGTCGAGCGACGCAAATAAGGCGCTAGCTTATGGTTCGGATCCTCGCCGTTACAAGCGGGCGACTTTGCTCGTCGGAAGCATTTCTTCTCTCCACACGCAGCTTGCGTCCGCAACGGCCCAGTACAGGGGGCGAAGCTTTCCGGTTTTAGATCTTAGTCACACTGGTCTTGCACTTCAGCGCGAGGAGATTGCTGATCATGAACTTCCCGATGTGACAAAAACAGAGCCGATGTCGGTCACCCTTGGTCTTTTCAATCCAGTGGCGGTGCAAGTGGCCCTTGTGCGACACTCGGAACGAGTCCTTGCCTTCGAATTTTCGAACATGTCAACGGAAGGTCGTCTCGCGATCGATAAGTTTCTTGATCCGAAAATGATTGGCCTTAACATGCGCCCCGTTGATCGCGCTTTCTTCTCGCCCGGGGAAACTTTTTCGATTTGGTATTGTGGACCGCGGGACACGAATTTCTTTTTGTGGATGAGTGGTGGAAAGGTTGACCGTTCGATCATTCAAATGGGTGAAGATCAGTTTGCTCTTGCGCCTTCGAATGTATCGGGAGTTCGCTTTGTGCGGCAGACCTCCGACGGATCCAGTAAAAAAGAAGATGCGGCTACACTTCGGACCTCCGTCCTCTTTGCATTGGATGTTGCACTCCAGGTTCGGGACGGGAGCGACGCTGTTGCCGGCCTTGTGAAGCTTCTGACGGAGGCGGCAGACTCTCTTCAAACTGGTAGTTAAACGGTGAATCAGCATGTCTATCAATTTGTTTACCGAGCGCAGTTTTTTGACACGGATGCCATGGGTGTCGTTCATCACTCAAACTACATTCGCATCATGGAAATTGCCCGAGGGGCCTGGTTAAGAGAGCTTGGCGCTATGCAGCTGCACATTCCGTATGGGCCGATGGTGCTTGGCGTAACAAACGTCAATGTGGACTTTCGACGATCTGCAAAATTTGATGATGAACTCACCGTGCAGCTTCAGGGGCGTCTAAATGGTTCGCTTTTGGAAATTCGATACGCGATTTGGCTTGATCGAATTCGCGATTTCGCTTGTTTCGGTTCGACGGAGCTGGCGCTGTTGAGGGCCGACACGCTAGTTCCAACGCGATTTCCAATGGAATGGCGGACGCGATTGCGTGAATTGCCATGGAATGAGGCATGGCCGAAGTGCTTGCGAGAAATCCCAAAGACGTAAAACCAAATTCCGGTACCCAGGTGGACATGTTAACGGGTATACCCGGATTCTTATATTGTTAATGGCTATGGGGGCACATGAACTATGGATCGTAACCTGGCACTCGAATTTGTCCGCATAACCGAAGCGGCCGCGCTTGCAAGTTCGCGCTGGATGGGACGTGGTGATGAAAAGGCGGCTGATCAGGCGGCAGTGGACGCCATGCGCCGAGCCTTTAACAGTGTTCGAATCTCGGGGACGGTTGTGATTGGCGAGGGCGAACGGGACGAAGCGCCGATGCTCTACATCGGAGAGAAAGTGGGCTTTGAAGGGCCCGATGCACCTGCCGTTGATATCGCCTTAGATCCGCTTGAAGGGACTACGATATGTGCTCAAGGTGGCGTCGGCGCCACGTCCGTTATTGCAGTCGCCGAGCGCGGATGCTTTCTACATGCGCCCGATACTTACATGGATAAAATCGCCTGTGGCCCAGGCGCGCGCGGACAAATCGATATTGAAGCACCGCCGGAAGTGAATATTAAAAATGTTGCGAAAGCCTTGGGGAAAGACGTCTCTGACATGACAGTCGTGATTCTCCATCGGCCGCGACACGAAGCGCTGATCAATAGCGTTCGGAAAACAGGGGTCCGAATTCAATTGATTGGCGACGGCGATGTTTCGGCGGCTGTCGCGACGGGAAATCTTGCGTCGGGCATCGATCTTCTTTTGGGGGTCGGCGGCGCTCCGGAAGGAGTCATTTCCGCAGCGGCGCTGACTTGTATGGGCGGTGACTTTCAAGGGCGTTTAAAGTTTCGCAGTGATGATGAACGAAAGCGCGCCGATCGAATGGGAATGAAGAATCCCGAGATGGCTCTTCGGCTCACGGATCTCTGCCATGGACCAGTGATGTTTTGTGCCACTGGTATAACTACGGGCCCACTTTTGAAGGGAGTTAGTTTCCTTCCTGGACACCGGGCCTCAACTCACTCAATTGTGATGCGATCGGCAACCGGCACAATTCGCACAATCGAGGCCGAGCACCAGCTAGAGAAAAAACCGGATGGCATGAAGCTCGAGGATATGAATCGGCACGTTCCCCGCGCTGGAGTATAGAATTTGGCGACACTCAATTGCTTTGAATGTGGAGCGGTCGTTGATTTTGGAGCTCTGCAGGTTCCGGGGCGCCGAGATGAGTGTGAGAAGTGTCGTGCGGACGTCCATGTTTGCCGAAACTGTCGACATTACGATCCGAAATCGTACAATGAATGTCGAGAACCGCAGGCTGACCGTATTCAAGAAAAAAGTCGCGCGAACTTCTGCGATTTCTTTCTGCCGGGAACTGCAAGTGGTGGAATTTCTGAACGAGAAAAACAAAAGGCCGCGGCCGAAGCACTATTTAAGAAGAAGTGAGGAAGTATGGCTGGAGCAAATCATGTCGAAGTATTTAACTGTTCGCCGCTCGAATTTTTCAAGTTGGCGTCGGACTACGAAAAATACCCGGAATTTTTGAGCGACGTGAAGGCATGCAAGATACTCAAGGCCGAGCCTGGTACCAAAACGGTTGAGTATAAAGTGTCAGTGATTAAGTCGGTTACTTACCAACTTAAAACCAGGGAAATCGAACCGTCTTTGGTGTCTTGGGAATTTACAAGTGGGGACGTTTTTAAGACCATGAACGGAAGCTGGAAAATCGAAGAGGCAGCTGGCGGCAAATCAAAGTGCACGTATGCTGTCGAAGGCACATTTAAGATATTTGTTCCTGGACCTGTTGCGAACACGCTTCTAAATGTCAATTTGCCGGCAATGATGGCGGCCTATCACAAACGAATCAAAGCTGTTTACGGTAAGTAGAGCGGCAAGTAATAATCGACTGGAGCGAGAAGATGGATTCAAATGATCAAAGCCGTAAAATGGGTGACACGCTAAAGAAGATTTTGGCGACGGGTGTGTCGGCGGCTTTCATGACGGAAGAAAGCATTCGAAAAATTGTCAGCGATCTTCATCTTCCAAAGGAAACATTGAATCTTCTTTTGCAGGGCGCAGCGCGCTCCAAAGAAGAACTGATGAACCGAGTCAGCCGCGAGGTTATTTCAATCATTTCAAAAATCGATTTCGTCAAAGAGGCTTCGCGATTTGTCGAAGAGCACAAGTTTCGAATTGTGGCAGAAGTCGAAGTTATTCCGAAAACGCCGCCTGTTAAACCGGCAGACTCGACGGAACCCGACCTCGACCCCACATCGAAAGTCGAGATCAAGTTGCAAAAGACCTAAGTCTTCTCAAGACGAGACGGAAAAATGCCGATTTTCATTCATGGATTTCGGAGTTGTTTTTCCAATTCTAGTTACAGCTTGTTCGGGAGCGGCGCTTTTGATTTGCGTCCGAGAGTTCGTTTTCGAATCCATGGAGCGATTTGATTCGCGCAAGCAGGCGTCCGTTGAAATGTTCGATAAGCTGCGCGACCGATGGCTAGATGACACTGAGAATCGAGAAATCACCGTGTCTGACTCTGCCTTTCAAAAAGCTATTCACGAAATTATCCTGGCGAGAGCATCACACTTCCGCCTCGAAGGGCGCCAAGTAGAGAGTTCATCGACGTACTTAGTCTTTATGGGCGGCCTTGGCTTACTGTCGGCCATTGGTTTCGTCGCTGGTCTGATGGCATTTTAGGTACGGCGTTTTAGGTCAATTTCCGACGTAATTTTTATTTTTCATGATCTCGAGTGCTGATCGCGGCTCAAGAACCGTAGATTCGGCCATGTATCCTTCGAGATACCGAATCGGGTCTGCCCCTGGCTCTGTCGATTCGCGAAGTGATACTGCAGCTTGAAGCAGAAACTTCCACCAGGCTCCTTGACCGGGGTCGGCCAAGTCAGTGACGGAGAGTTCAAGGAGCGTCGTTTCTAAGAACGCTTTAAGATCTGCTCCCGACCATTTCGTATCAACCGCAAATACGAGTTGATCGACGATTTGCCGCTGCGCTTTGAGTTCCCAGCGCTCGAGATCAAGTTTGCTGATTTCCTCAAGCGGAGATTCAAGTTCGAGCGTAGCTATTTCTAACGACTCTGAGTTGCTGAGATCGCGTTTCAGGCTGAGTTTTGAAAGCTTATTGATGTGACCGTTTAGCGCGTTTTGTGATTTGCGATCATGCTCCAAGATCCTTTCGCGCCAGGCACGGAGCTGATCCAGGGCCTTGTGTTTCGGGGACGCCGCTCCGGCCCGAACAGCGAGCGATTTTGGTTTTGAGTTTCCTGAAGAAGCTGTAGTAGCTCCGGCAACAGAAGTTGCTAAGATCCCGCTGAGTAACAGCAGGACAATAGAACACGCAAATTGAGGAGCGGTACGATTGGAAAACCACATATTTCAGCGGTATGAAAGGCAAGTGCCGCGCCTAGCAGAAAGGTGTCTCGGGGGCGCATAATATGAAGCCCGGCCGCTAGTAGGTGATCATTTTTTTGACACCGGGCCCGTGATCGGCCAAAAGTGATCTCCAATGAAAGTTCAATACGATAAAACTAAACTCTCTGGTGTAGAGCTAGAAGTCTTCCGCCAATGGAAAAAGCTTTCGCCCAGTGTCTGGAATCCAACAAATCGAGCGCAAGTTCGGGTTTTGCTGTCGGTATCCGGCGGGGCGGACTCAATGGCACTTGCACGAGTCCTGATTAAATTGAAATCACGTTTAAACTTAAAAATCGAAGCCGCGACTATTCACCACGGCATCCCGCACGACGCCGCTGGGTCCGGTAAAGTACAAGCTCGGTTTCGCGATCAAGCCGAGGCACTTGTGGTGCGTGAAATTGCGAAGCTCGACCCAGCTATTCCTGTTCACTGTTTGCGTGTCGCGGAAGGGGTTTCAGTCGCCCAATCAGAAGCTGCAATGCGCAGGGCACGTCGGGATTTGTTAACAAAGATTTCTGCTAATTTTGATTGGGTGGCTTTTGGACATCACGAAGATGATCTCTTGGAAACTAGATTGATTCGCATGCTGCGAGGAACTGGGATACAGGGGCTACGTGCCATGAGCGCAGCTACAGTTGTTGATGGATTGCCGATTTGGAGGCCACTGCTGACAATTACAGCACAGGAAATCCGCTCCTACTTGGCCGATGCCGGCTGGAAGCAGGGTAGGGAATGGCTAGAAGATCCAAGTAATCAGGAAAAGTTGATTTTAAGAAATCGAATCAGACACGAGCTCATTCCGATGATTGAGCGCATTCGCGTCGGGGGCGTGAAAAGTCTGAAACGGTCTTTAGAAAACTTAACTGCACACTTTCCCGCAGAACTACCTTCGGAAAGTTCAGTTATGGTCGACCAGTCGAACAGGAGCTTGGCGCGTGACGAGCTGATGAATCTCAGTCTTGCGGGACGACGTCAGATGCTAAGTCGCTGGTTGAAAGAGCAATTTGTTCGTGATTATAGCAAGGCGCAGATCGACGAGGTGTTGAAGCGTCTTGACACTCGTCAAAAACGACTCAAATTCGTACTATGTGGTCGAGTCTGGATTGTGGATACACAGATTCAGCTCGCCACGCCGTCCCAGCCCTTTTCCGAATCATCGTCGAGCCCAAAAGTCTGAACAGCAGGCCTAGTCCGTCGGTCCAAAAGGAAAGCTCTGATTGGACGTAGTACGGTGACATGTTACCCTGTTTACGGAGGTCTGTTGTATGCGATCGGGTCAAAAAGCAATGGCGTTGTGGATCTTCCTTATCGTCATTTTTATTGTTTTGTTTCAAAACTACACGTCGCCGCGTGCGTCTTCGGTTTCAGGGTTTAACTTTGCAAAACTCGAACAGGCGTTGAAGGACGGTAAAATTCTATCCGTTACCTTTTTGAAAAGTACCGGGCAGATTAAAGGCGAAATAAAACCGGAGTTCGAAAAGGAATTCAACGGCAAACAGTTTCAAATTCCTGGCAACACGGACGATTCCGGTTTTGCTTTGATGCAGAAGTACAATATCACGCCGAATTACGAGAGCGAAGACTCAGGGCTAATGCAATCGCTTCTGATAAATTGGTTACCGGTTTTATTTCTAGTCGGGATCGTCATGCTCTTCATGCGCCAAATTCAAGTAGGCGGTGGTAAAGCCATGAGCTTCGGAAAAAGTAAGCACAAGGTTCTGACGGAGAATAAACACAAGGTGACGTTTGCGGACGTTGCTGGCGTTGAAGAAGCAAAAGATGATCTCATCGAAATAGTTCAGTTCCTGAAAGATCCTAAAAAGTTCACAAAGCTCGGCGGGCGAATTCCAAAAGGCGTGCTTTTGGTCGGTCCTCCGGGCACAGGCAAAACTCTTCTTGCGCGCGCAGTTGCAGGAGAAGCAGGAGTTCCGTTTTTCACGATCTCCGGTTCGGACTTTGTCGAAATGTTTGTAGGTGTCGGAGCCTCGCGAGTTCGCGATCTCTTCGAGCAAGGAAAAAGAAATGCTCCTTGTTTGATATTCATTGATGAGATCGACGCCGTGGGACGTCATCGCGGTGCTGGAATGGGTGGCGGTCACGATGAACGCGAGCAAACTTTGAATCAAATGCTTGTCGAGATGGATGGCTTCGAGTCCAGTGAAGGCGTCATACTGATTGCGGCGACGAACCGTCCAGACGTGCTGGATCCGGCGCTTTTGCGTCCAGGTCGATTTGATCGTCGCGTGGTTGTGAACAAACCGGACGTTGCTGGTCGTCGAAAAATTTTGGATGTCCATTCCCGCAAGACACCCGTCGCAAGTGATGTTGATCTTGATCGAGTCGCACGCGGTACGCCCGGATTCGCCGGGGCTGATTTGGAAAATCTCGTCAACGAAGCAGCGCTGAATGCGGCGCGCACGGGAAAATCAAAATTGACGATGGAAGACTTCGAGTTCGCTCGAGACAAAGTCATGATGGGTGCCGAACGGAAGTCGATGGTCATTTCGGAAGAAGAAAAGAAGAACACAGCTTTTCACGAGGCTGGTCATGCGCTTGTCAATAAGATGCAGCCGAAGACAGATCCGATTCACAAGGTGACGATCATTCCTCGCGGTATGGCATTGGGTTTGACGATGATGCTGCCGGAGAAAGATCGTTTAAGTTTTTCGAAGTCCCAAGCGGAAAGTGAGATCGCTGTTCTCTTTGGCGGCCGCGCTGCTGAAGAACTTGTCTTCACGGATTACACCACTGGTGCAGGCAACGATATCGAGCGTGCGACGGAAATTGCTCGCCGTATGGTATGTGAATGGGGCATGTCGAACCTTGGGCCACTGGCCTACGAGAAGCGCGAAGGTCCGGTCTTCTTAGGCATGCAGCAAGGTGGAAGTCGCGAATACTCCGAAGCAAAGGCCGAGGAGATCGATAAGGAAGTTTACCGAATCGCCAACACCGGTTACGAAAAAGCGAAGCAGATTCTTCGCGATAATCGCGATGCCCTTGACCGAATGGCGAAAGCGCTTCTCGAGCTTGAGACGATTGACGGTGCAGAAGTCGACCGTCTGATCAAGGGGAGCACATGGGAAGATTTGAAACGTGACCGAAGTGATCGCGGGGCTGGTCTTCAGGCAGAACTTGATTTAGCAGCGAAAGAGCAAAAGGAAAAAGAGGACAAGGAAGAAGCTGAGGCGGCCGGAGCAACTCCGAACCCCTTCAGCAAGCCAGCACCAGCATAACGATTGAATGAGCCGCGCAAGAGACGCGGCTCAACTCTTTCGATGCCGCTGCATCGAAAGCAGCGGCGCCCAGAGGGCGAAGCGACATCCTAAAAAGTCTTTCGATGCCCCTGCATCGAAAGCAGCGAAGGCCAGAGGCCGTAGCGACACAAGCAGATGGGGCACGAGAAGTGGAAGCAATTTGGGACAACCTCCAGTTCATTTTTGGGCAGCTAAGAGCCGTCGATCTTCTCGATATGGCCTTAGTATGGGTGGTTGTGTATCGGGTGCTCGTCCTTATTCGCCACACTGGTACTGTTCAGATGCTTTCAGGCTTGGGTATTCTCGCGATTGCATACCTAGGAAGTATTTGGCTTGAGCTATTCACTTTCAATTGGATCCTCGAAAAGTTCTTTAACAATCTATTTTTGATTGTGGTGATTTTGTTCCAGGGAGAAATTCGCAGGGCCTTGGCTCACATCGGATCGAATCCATTTTTTACGGGCGCCTCCCACGTCGAAGAAACCCATATTGTCGAAGAAATTGCGAAAGGCGCGGTGGGCTTAGCGCAAAAGCATATGGGTGCCTTGATTGTTATCGAAAAGGAAATCAATCTCGAATACTTTATCGAAGTTGGCACCGAGGTAGATTCGAGCGTGAGTGCTGAAATTTTGCACTCGGTATTTTTGCCGACATCACCGCTTCACGATGGTGCGGTCATTATTCGAAACGGTCGGATCTTCGCTGCAGGTTGTTTTTTGCCACTTTCTAAAAATCCGGCGCTCGATAAAAATTTGGGGACAAGGCATCGCGCTGCGATTGGTTTGACGGAAGAGACAGACGCGATCGTGATTGTAGTGAGTGAAGAGAACAATCGCGTAGGCGTTGTGGAAAGCGGCCAGCTAGTACATGATTTGGACCACTCGTCGCTTCGGCGTCGACTTTATGAGGCTTTGGGGTTGAGATTCCGACCTCAAACGACGTGACGATATGAACAAGCGCACCACGAACTGGAAAGATTTTATTTTTGAAAACGGGTCCTATAAACTCGTTTCTCTTTTCGTGACGCTCATTCTTTGGGTAACAATTCTTGGCCGCCGCGATTTCATGCTTACGAAAGATATGGATGTCGAGTTTTTGCTTCCGCCGAATGCGGTGATGCAGTCCGCTAGGGGCGAGAGAAAAATTTCTGTAAAAGTATCTGGGCCCAGAACTGCCTTAAAGAAATTTGCTCAAAGTCCCGGTTCAATCACTTTCGATTTAACTAAGTCCGAAGTGGATCAAAAAAACACCAAAATCAAAGCTGTCATACAGGTTAAAAATATCGAAGTACCCTTTGGTGTAAAAGTTGTTTCTATTGACCCAGATGCAATCGAAGTTGTGTTAAGTCCGATTCCAACGGTGACGGTTCCGGAAGATGAAGAAGTTTTGAATTTGAAGGACCGGCCTGAAAAAGGAAAACAGAAATGAGCAAGAAAGCTGCTGAATCAATAGCGAAGTCGAAAGCTGAAACCGCGGCTCGCCGACTGTTTGGCACCGATGGAATTCGCGGAACCGCGAATCAGTTTCCGATGACCCCCGATCTCGTATTGAAGGTTGGGCAGGCAATGGGACACATTTTGACCCGAGAACCGGGTCGCAATGCTGCGGCCAAAGTAGTCATAGGTAAAGACACTAGAATCTCTGGTTACATGGTCGAGCTTGCGTTGACCTCTGGGTTGAATTCGATGGGCGTACATGTGCAGCTTGTCGGTCCTCTTCCAACGCCAGGAATAGGTTTTTTGACTCGGAATATGAGAGCGGATGCGGGCATCGTCATTTCTGCAAGCCACAATGCTTATATGGATAACGGCATAAAAATTTTCGGTCCCGATGGGTATAAGATACCCGATTCGATGGAACGAGAAATTGAAAGCCTCGTCTTCGATGCGGATCTGAATTCGATGCTAGCAAATTCGCAAGCAATTGGGCGCTCGAAGCGGATTGATGATGCTGATGGGAGGTATATTGTCTACGCGAAGAACGCCTTCCCATTGGAGTACACCTTGGACGGGCTCAGGATTGTGCTAGATTGCGCTAACGGCGCAAGTTATAAAGTCGCGCCGGCAATTTTTGGAGAACTTGGTGCCGAATGTATCGTTCTCGGCAATCAGCCAAATGGGTTCAATATCAATGATAAGGCCGGAGCTCTATATCCAGCTCGAGTAGCTGAAGCCGTTCAGCAGTATCGCGCTGACGTCGGAATAGCTTTCGATGGTGATGCCGACCGTGTTGTTATGGTTGATGATAAAGGTAATGTGGTTAACGGAGACCACATTTTAGCGGTGTGTGCGCTGCACTTAAAATCACAAGGTCGGTTGACCAAGAACACAGTTGTCGCGACACAGATGTCCAATTTTTCCCTCGACAAACTCATGCGAGAAAACGGGATTTCGGTCGTGCGGACAGATGTCGGCGATAAACACGTCGTCGAAGAGATGCGCAAGAACGGTTACGTGCTTGGCGGTGAGCAATCGGGACACATCATTTTTCTTGAGCACTCAACGACTGGCGATGGCGTAATCGCCGCACTCAATGTTTTGGCGGTTATGAAGTCGACTGGCGACTCGTTATCTACGCTGAACGAAAAAATGGCGGATATGCCGCAGGTTTTAATTAATACGCGTGTTCGGCGCCGCGAGGATTTGAACCAGATTAAAGGTTACAAAGAATGCGTGGCGGAAATAGAAAAAAAGCTTCGTGGTGAAGGGCGAATTTTTGTTCGCTTTTCGGGAACTGAACCAGTGATTCGAGTATTAGTAGAAGGGCCGAACCGGCAGGAGATATCGAGATACGCCGAGGAGATCGCAGGTTTACTTGAGCGTGAATTGCAATAAATCTTCTGATGCAACTCCATCGAAAGTTTCCCTTATGACACTTGACGATCTAAAGCGCGTTTCATTGAGCTGGCTTGCGCCGGAGCTTTTGGAGCCCCAACCGAAGCTCGTTCTGTTAAATGGTCCTATGGGATCCGGGAAGACAACCTTTGTTGCTATGGTAGCGAAGCAGTTGGGTGCTGGCGATGCCGCCTCACCGTCCTTTGCCCTTCATTCACGCTATGAAGGACATCGGGGTACGATCGATCATTTTGACCTAGATCGCCTCAAATCCCTAGATGAGCTTGAATCAATAGGATTTTGGGACTTGATCGATGAGGCTAAATCGGACCCAAGACGTTTTGTTATGATCGAATGGGCTACACGGCTAGGTGAATTTGGCTTGGATGTGAATCAGATTTCCGGATTCCGAGTTTGGAAAATCGCGTTTCAGGGTCAGCCAAATTGGACGATCGCAATGGAAAGCTAGTAGCTAACTTGCTTTGGACATTGTTCCGCGAAGTGATTTGAAAACGCGCGATAGATCAAATGACAAGCGCTCCATAAGCCGCAAGCTTTGTCGATAATCGATTTTCGAGTTTGTAAAACCTAGAAGCATTCCACCCATGCGTCCGTCGATCATAACTGGAATAACTGTGGCGTGCTTGGGCAGCATTCCGCGAAAGAACTCGTTGAAGAATTTTTGATTCACTTCACTCGTAACGACATACCCGTGGTATGGCTTTGCCGTGCGGAACACAACTTTGAAAATGCTAGGCTCGATCAAGTCGATCGGAAGCGGCTTATCGCCGTGAACTGATAAAAAGAGATCGTTCCATTTCCATGGCAAAAGATCTCCGTCTTTGAAAAGTAGAATCATTGCTGTTTCAAAAATATTGCAAGCTTGCATGATCGCTTGTGCGCCAGCTTCGTCGATGGAACGGCATTGGTCCAAATGAATTGGATCTAGTTTCCCGACTGCGATTGATTTATTCAAGTAAGCGGCCTGTGCTCCGCTGCCAGCTCGTTCCTGATGAATCGCCGGATTGATGATTCCAAACATGCTCGTCACAGGTGTTGGATCAAGCCTTCTATTTTTCGTTTGAGTACCCGTGCTGGTGCCCTGATCAATGTCGTTCGCGCTATGAGCGTTATTTTGAATGCTGACTGCTTTTGTTGCGTCAAAGCCTGGTCCAGAAGCTGACCGCGGTTCAAACGCGTTGCCTGTAGTTTTTGGTGGTGCACTGCTGACAGGTTCAAACAACGGCTTTCTGATCCGAGCAGTTGTTGCCGGAGGAGCATCTTCATTTGTTTTTGCCACAGGCTCCATAGAAAGCGAAGGCTGTGGGTTTATAACAGACTCTGGGTGTGGAATGACGACAGATGGATGAGTTTTGTCCAGGTCTTCGAGCCCTGGAATCGAACTATCATCTGCTGGAATCGCCGGTTTTTGACCAAATGTTTTATCGGAAAACGGTGAGGACTGCGAGACGGTTTCATTTTGCGAAGTTGGAAAACCGTCTTCATCTTTAGAAAAAGGGAGTCCCGGAATTTCTGCGTTGAGGTCCGGTTTAGCTGAAGCAGGCGCAGACATAACGAGCGCCGCCAGTGGATCGTCATCGGCGTTTTGGGCTTGCACTGGTTCAAGTGAAAGCACAGGTTGGCTCGCTGCTAATGTTTCGGCCGAAACGCTATCGATAGACTTTTTAGTATTTTCGGTAGGCTTAGCAACAACCTCATCTTTACCAGTTTCAAAGTTGTGAATGAGCGTACCTCCGTCTGGCGAAGGTTCATCGCTTGATACTTGCACTGCTCCTACGGAAGCTGCTGCATGCGAATCTGGTTGTGGAAGTTCAAAGTTTACCTCACTGTCATCAGATACAGGCGGGGATTCTGGGGCGACCACGGGATCAACATTTAAACCATTAAGCCGCGAAAGTTCTGCGGGCGCAAATGACAATCCTTCCGGAATCACCAAACCAGCAGGTGCCGCATGTTTGTCGATCTCTGGAAGGGCGCGGTCTTCGACGACTGAATCGGTGCCGGCAGTTTTATTTAGTAAACCAAGCTCGCGGCTAAGAGCAGCGAATGGATCTCCATCGTCCTTCTGAACTGTCTGTCGCGGAATCTGTGGCGCTGGTTTTTGCGGAGCAGGTTGTTGCAAGGCGGATGATTCATTGTGCGTAACAACGTCCGCCGGTGCCGGATTTGGAATCAAGTTGATTCTTGGATTCGA
This sequence comes from Deltaproteobacteria bacterium, assembly GCA_017302795.1. Classification (GTDB taxonomy): domain Bacteria; phylum Bdellovibrionota; class Bdellovibrionia; order Bdellovibrionales; family JAMPXM01. The sequence goes on from JAFLCB010000008.1 coordinate 136,429, forward strand.
GACACTTGCATGATCCACGCGCTCGAAAAACTCTCGCAATGAAGTAGGGGTCGCCAAAACCAGTCGGTGCCGACGTGAAAGTTCGATAGTCGATGTCGGGTTCGTGATTGCCACCAGAAGTACGTCATCCCATTCCGCAAGCGGCATACAAGTCGCTGACCATGGATGAAGTTCTTTCACTCGTTCCCAAAATTCTAAATCGGTTGGCGCTTCGAAAAATGCATTCCGGATAACGGGAATTTCAAATGCTTGGGATTGCCATTTCGTAAAGGCCTCTTCGGTAAAGTGGCCCTGCTGAACGCACCAAAGCACAAATTCGATGGATTGTTCAGCGGTTGCGGGGTTCATTTCCGACGCACGTATAGGCGAACTTTGAGAGAAATCCTCCCAAAAGGCTTCGATCAGACTGTCATCGATCTTGAAATGATCGCGCCACGTAGGGCTTAAAACCATGGTCACCTTGGTCTGTTTATCGGCCATCCGAGCGACTTGATTGAGAATTTGGCAAGGGAACTAGACGTAGTCCAGGTAGGGTTTGAGTAAGCCCCCCCTTGTGTGCTAGTTTCCGTCGAAATATGGACTACTTAACGCAAGGCTCCAAAAAGCAAATCTACCTGGATCACAATGCGACAACTCCACCAGACGCAGAGGTCTTGGCGCGCATTTCTGATTGGGCTCGCGATTGGGGTAACGCCAGTTCCATTCATCAAGCTGGTCGAGGTCCCAAAGCTCGACTTCGGGACGCACGTGCCGCCGTGGCATCTATGGTTGGTGCAACAAGCTTAGAAATCATATTCACTTCTTGCGGATCTGAGTCCAACAGCACGGCAATCCTCGGTTCACTACATGCGCTTCGTCGACGAGGGGATCTTCGTCGTCACATTCTATCAAGCCATCTCGAGCATCCTAGCATTCGTCGAAATCTTGAGAGTCTAAAGTCCGATGGATATGAGATTGAATACGTCCCGGTCGACCGATCCGGCCTTCTCTCGGCTCAAGCCTTTTCATCGCGCATTCGTCCGGGCGAAACAGTTTTAATTTCTTGCATGTTAGTAAACAACGAGACCGGTGTGATTCAACCCGTAAAAGAGATCGCACAAGCGGCAAAACTTAGTGCGGTTCTCGTGCACGCTGATGCCGTACAGGCTTTGGGAAAAATGCCGGTCAATCTTGCTGACCTCGGTGTTGATTACGCCTCGTTTGCTGGCCATAAGTTTTATTCTCTTCGCGGTGCAGGCGTGCTCTTCGCGCGCAAAGGCGCCCCGCTTGAACCGCTTATCCACGGTGGCGGTCAAGAGCGCAATCGGCGCGGAGGAACTGAAAACATTCTGGCGATTGCATCGTTGGGATACATGTGCGCCCGAGGGATAGAAGTTGCCGAGCGCAGCACGCAAATGGCCAAACTTCGCGATCATTTTGAATCTCGCGCACAATCAGAAATTCAAGCAGTCACTGTCACTGGAAAAGAGAGTCCCAGGGTTGGTTCGACTTCCAGTCTTCTAATTCCGGGAATAGATGGCGAAACACTTTTGATGAGCCTCGATATGGAAGGCATCGCTGTTTCAACTGGCGCGGCCTGTAGCTCTGGAAGTCCCGAACCATCTCCAGTTCTTTTGGCTATGGGCTTAACTCGGGAAGAAGCACAGTGCTCGCTGAGAGTCGGCGTTGGTTGGTCGACAACGATCGAGGAAATAGATTCTTTTGTGGAAATTTTGAAAAAAGTTGTCCGCCGCCTAAGAGGTCTGCGTGGTTGGGAAATGCCTTCACCACACGCTGAGTTGACGATGCTGCCCGAGAATGAGGTATTGAATGCTTAGCGGAACGAATGTGGGTTTTATTGATCGCGCCGCAATTGGTCCAGATGGCAGACGCCGTCGGGTTTTGGTGGCGATGAGCGGGGGAGTAGATTCTTCGGTCGCGGCTGCGCTTTTGGTCGAGCAGGGTTACGATGTCGTCGGTGTAACGATGCAGGTTTGGGATTACACCAGCTGCGATATCGACGAGGGAAACGGAACTTGCTGTTCAAGTCTGGATGTCGATGACGCACGGGCCGTCGCAGATCGCTTGGATTTCCCATTTTACGTCGCCAACTGCGAGGCGAAATTTAAGGCCTCTGTCATTGATCCATTTGTTGAGGGGTACCTCAAAGGCCAGACCCCTCTTCCCTGTGTTAACTGCAATACGTTTTTAAAATTTGATCACTTGATCACTCGCATGAAAGAGCTCGACTGTGATTTTCTCGCAACCGGCCACTACGCAAAGATAGAACCAGGTGTGGATGGTCGGCCGACAATCGTAACTTCTGACGATAGCTGGAAAGATCAGACATATTTTCTGTTTACAATCGAGCCTGAAGTCATTCCTCGCCTGATGTTTCCGATCGGACACTTGAACAAATCAGAAGTGCGAAAAATTGCAGAAGAGAAAAACCTACTTGTGGCGAGGAAAAAGGATTCTACAGGGATCTGCTTCGTGGGTAATCTCGGTTACTCCAATTTTATTGCCTCACAAGTGAGTCCTGATCGGCTTGTGGGTGGGAAAATCCGACTTCATCCAAGCGGCGAAATTTTAGCCGATCATCAGGGCATTCATCATTTTACCTATGGGCAGAGAAAAGGACTTGGTATTGCGACACGAAGTGAGCGCACGGAATCCGAGGCACCGCTTTTTGTTTTAAGAATTGATCCAGAGACGCGGGATGTCTGGGTTGGTGAAGAATCTTATTTGTTCTCGAATACAGTGAAGGTTCGAGATGCGAGATTTCTTGGTGCATTCAAATCTGGTGAACGTCTGAAAGTAAAAATTCGTTACGCACACAAGGGTGCTTACGGCCGAGTTCATGAATGCACGGATGGCTCGCTTGAAGTCGAGTTTGAAGAAGCGGTGCGCGCGATTACTCCTGGTCAAGCGGCCGTCTTTTACCGAGAGTCTCAGCTGGTCGGCGGAGGCTGGATTCCATGAGTCAGCGTTTCGACTTTGTGATACACACCTGGGGTTGTAAGGTGAATACTTACGACACCGGCCTCCTTCAGTCCCGATTGGGATCTGTCACAACTGCGCCTGCAGCGGATGCACTTGCTTCGACACAAGCTCAAAAAGTTCATGTTCTCAACACCTGTGCGGTCACCGAAGAAGCCACCCGCGAAGCGGCCCGCAAAGTTCGACAGTTGAAAGCCCGAGAACCGGGGGCGTTAGTCGTCGTTACAGGATGTGGTGCGCAGGTTGACGGCAGTGTTTTTGATCAGCTCCCCGATGCTGACCTGGTGATTGCAAATTCTCACAAAGCCGAAATCGAATCTCTCGTCGAACACCATGTGGATGGTTTGCTTTCGGAACGAGTCTTTAGATCAAACATTTTCCGCAAAGACGAGCTTGAGGAAGGCGGCGGTCTAGAAGCAGATCACACCCGAGCCTTTTTAAAAGTTCAAGATGGCTGTAATAGTTTTTGCAGCTACTGTGTTATTCCGTTTGCTCGAGGAAAATCGAGAAGCATTCCTATAGAAAATCTTGTCCGTCGTACAAACGAGCTCCACGCACTTGGCGCAAGTGAAATAGTATTAACCGGTGTTCATATTGCGGATTACGAAGATGAAATAAACATCAATGATGGGATAAAGAGACTTGTGCTAGAAGATCTAGTCCAGGCGCTGCTTGAAAAAACAAGGATCCCACGGATAAGAATTTCGAGTTTAGAGCCGACAGAACTTAGCGATCGCTTGCTGGACTTCTACGAAAATCCGCGAATGTGCCCTTCCTTTCATCTTTCAATTCAAAGTGCTTGTACGGCAACTCTTCATAGAATGCGACGCCGTTACACCGCCGCGGATGTCGAGAATGTTTTTTCTCGTATTCACGCAAAACTCCCGCACGCCTTTGTAGGCATGGATCTAATCGTTGGCTTCCCGGGGGAAACTGATTCGGAGTTTCAAGAGACCTATGAGCTATTACAGAAAAGTTCATGGACCAGAATTCATGTATTTCCTTATAGCGAACGTCCGGGAACGAAGGCCTTGCAGTTGGAAGATAAAGTACCAGTCTCGGTCCGTCAGAGCCGCGCGGCTTTTGTTCGCCAACTATCGAGTGCGAGGTACGCTGAAAGAGCAAGTCTGCAAATTGGCAAAATACTGGATGGATTGATTCTCAAAAAAATGAAATCGTCAGATGAGACCTTTCAAGCGATTACGCGGGATTATTGGCCGGTCCGAATCACTGGCAGCCTCTCGCCCGGCTTCGAAGTTTCGTTGAAGGTAACTGGATATAATCGCCCCGCGAATGGAGCGTTGGATGGCTGGCTTGAGGGAGTTGTACTGAAATGAGTGAAGAGAATAAACCTGCAGGGGAAAAACCCGTAATGATACTTGCTGAGATCTATACCTTTACCAATCCCAACTGGTTGGAAGTTGCGATGACGCATAAATCATATGCCAATGAGCGTGGTGCAACGGATCGGCGCACGGCTGAGCCCATAGCGGAGCCCGCAGAAATGGGTTTGGATGACAATGAGCGCTTGGAGTTTTTAGGAGATTCGGTGCTGAGTGCGTCGCTTTCGGCTCGTCTCATGCGTGAATTTCAAATGGAGTCCGAGGGCTCACTTTCTAAGCGTCGCGCAAGTTTGGTTAATGAGGAACGTCTAGCGGGAATTGCGCTTCGATTAGGACTTCAAGACATGCTGAAACTTGGAAAAGGGGAAGTGAAGACCGGGGGCTCGTCGAAACCACGCATACTGGCGTGTGGTCTCGAGGCGCTCATCGGTGCGATTTTCCTTGATTCAGGTTTTGCGGAAGCAGATCGCGTGATCTCGCATTTGTTCGAGGAAGAAATGAGAAGCCTGCACGCGACAGTTGTCGACTTTGAACGGGACTACAAAACCCGATTTCAGGAATGGACTCATGGCAATCGTGGGACGACGCCGGTCTATTTACTGATTGATGAGTTTGGTCCGGCCCACAATCGTGGCTTTCGCGTTGCAGTGTTTTTGGGTGAAAAAGAAATCGCGCGCGGCGAGGGTAAAAGTAAAAAGGCTGCCGAGCAAGATGCGGCCCGATTGGCGCTCGAACAAGTCACGGCCTTGCCGGAAGTAGCAGAAACAACAGAATCGCAAACTGAAGGTGCTAATTGAAACGAGAAAACTATCGCGCTGGCTTTGTAGCACTTTTGGGTGAGCCGAACGCTGGTAAAAGCACGCTTCTGAACACGATTCTCGGGGACAAAATCTCGATCGTTTCGGAAAAACCGCAAACTACGAGATCTCGGGTCCACGGAATCTGGTCGAGCCCCGAAGTGCAAATTATATTCGTCGACGCCCCTGGCACCATTGAAAGCACGTCAGGAATAAATGAATATCTCAAAGACGAAGTGTCGGATGTGATTGCTCGCACGGATGTCGTGCTCGTCGTACTCGCAGCAGATACTGTTGAAGCAACGGCGAGAAAACTTCTTGAAATGGCTAAAGCGTCAGGCAAGCCCTTTCAGGTCGTGATCACAAAAGGCGACCTGCTAACTGGCGAGCGTGCGCCTAAAGGTTTACCGGCGCTGCTTGAAATGGGAATTCCGTTCGTCGTTATTTCAGCGATGAAAAGGGCCAAAGAGGCGTCTAAAGAAGTCTTGAATCTTCTTAAACCCCTTCTTCCCCCAGCGGAGGCCGCACTTTATGACGAAGAGCTTTTGACTACCGAGACGATGCGAAGGATCTCGGCAGAGTTCGTGAGAGAGGCTTGTTTTCGCTACACGAGGCAGGAAGTTCCCTATGGTCTTGCGGTTCGAGTGACCAAATATGTCGAGCCCGAAGAGAACGAAGATGGATCTGATGTGACGAAGATCTTCTGCGAAATTATTGTCGAGAAAACAGCGCACAAGGCGATCGTCATCGGGGCCAAAGCATCGAATTTAAAAAAAATTGGAACGGATGCGCGCAAAGCGATTGAGCGAATCCTCGGATCGAAAGTGTTTCTCGATCTTCATGTCGATGTCCGCGAAGGCTGGACGCGCAACAAACGTATTCTGAAGGAGCTGGGTTATGTCGTCGTCAAAGAGTGAGTCGCTCTTTCAATCGTATCGTCCTACGTCGCGCGTCGCGATCATCGGTCGGCCAAATGTCGGTAAATCGACTTTGTTTAATTATCTGACGGAGTCACGCAAGGCGGTGGTAAAAAACCAGCCGGGCGTGACTCGAGATATCCAAATTGAACCAGCAGAGATTTGGGGCGTGAAATTTGACGTTATCGACACAGGTGGCTTGACCGAAGCGACGGATCTGTTTTCGCAATTGATCCGCGAACAGGTTGTCGAGTTTCTGGCCAGTGTCGACCACTTGATTGTTGTCATGGATGGACGGGCCGGTTTGCTGCCTGAAGATCGAGACATCGTTAGGATCGCAATTGAAACGGGGAAACCATTTCTTTTGGTCGTCAATAAGATAGATCGAAGTCATGATTTGGAACTTGCGAAAGCTGAGTTCTATGAGTTTGGTGTCAACGTCGTCGCGACTAGTTTTGAAATGCGACTTGGAATGGATGAAGTCCTAGAGTGGATTGTCAGCCAAGTTAAGCGCACTGAAAACACCGTCCGCGAAGGTTTGCGACTGGCAATGGTCGGGAAGCCGAACGTTGGGAAAAGCTCGATTTGCAACAGCTTGCTAGGAGAAAATCGACTTTTGGTGTCTCCAGTGGCCGGAACGACGGTCGATTCTGTCGACACAGAGCTTGTTTACAACGGTCGAAAATTTATATTGGTCGACACTGCAGGGCTGCGTCGAAGTTCGAAGCGGGAAGAAGATGTCGAAATCATTTCAGCTTTTAAATCGCACGATGCAATTCATCGATCTGATCTCGTCCTATTGGTGATCGACGGTCTTATCGGTCCGACCGATCAAGATGCTAAAATCTTAGAAAGCAGTCTTGATTCCCACAAAGCCGTGATCGTCGTTGCAAATAAATCGGATATCGCAGAACGAGAGCGCCCCCAATACCGAAAGTGGTTTCAAGCTCGTATCGAAGAAGAGTTCCATTTCTTCAAAGATGTGCCAGTCGTGTACACTTCGGCTAAAACGGGCCGCGGTTTGGAAGATTTGTTCGAAGCGATAAGTGATATGGAAGAAAAGCTCGCGATTAAAATTCCAACCAGCGAGCTGAATGAGTTTTTCACCAGTGTTATTCGGCAAGCGCCAGCCCCCGTATGGGGGACAACGAACGTAAAATTCTATTATCTCACGCAGACTCATCAGCGTCCGCCTGCTTTCATCGCATTTGCAAACCATCCTGACGGTGTCGACAACTCCTATAGAAGATTTCTTTCGAAACGCATTCAAGAACAGTGGGGTCTACAGGGCGTACCAATTCGCATATTCTGCATGGGTTCTGGCAGAAATCGTCCAGGTCACGGAGAAAATTGATGGCCGGGCGCAGAGATACACTTTGGGGAACCAGATTTGGTTTTTATCTGGCAGCGGTGGGTTCGGCACTAGGCCTTGGAAATCTGTGGCGTTTTCCATTTGTGACTGTTGAAAATGGCGGCGGCGCATTCGTTCTGCTATACGTAGGTTTCGTGTTGGTCATCGGACTTCCGATTTTGATAGGTGAGTTGATGCTAGGGAAAATCACCCGCCGTGGTTCGGTTGCAGCATTTCGTCGCCTCGAAAGTGATGATGATGTTGGCGAGGGCCCACGCGGCACCTACTGGGCAGGTGGACTCGCGGCGGCTAGCTGTCTTTTGGTAGTTTCCTATTACGCGGTCGTCAGCGGCTGGGTTTTACATTTCCTCATGCAATTCACGTTTGGCGGCATACTTTCGTCTGGCGAAAACCTTGATGCGAGTCTGCGATTTTTGAAAGAAAATGGCGCGTTGCAACTGGCATTGGCGAGTGTCCACATTCTTCTTTCGCTGGTGATCGTTGTGAAGGGCGTCCAAGAGGGAATCGAAAAATGGGTTGGAAATATCATGCCCGTCTTCGTCGTGCTACTGGGAATTCTCGTGGTCAAATCTTTGGCAACGGGGCAGGCGGCCGAGGCTTTGCGTTTTCAATTTTATCCCGATTTCACGAAGCTCACTTGGTACTCGCCGCTTCACGCACTGGGGCACGCTTTTTTTTCACTGTCGATCGGAATGGGTACTATGATTGCCTTTGGCTCCTATCTCAAGCCAGAGGCGCATATTCCAAGTGCTGGGTTTCGAGTCGCGGTTCTTGACACCGTGATTTCACTTTTCGCGGGGTTGTTAATTTTCCCAACGATTATCGGAATGAGTCTCGGAGGAACTGGACCGGAAATGCTTTTCCGCGCGCTACCGCGTCTGTTACAAGGCATTGAATCTGGCTGGTTCTTTGGTGTGGCATTTTTTGTGTGCCTCTACCTAGGGGCTCTGGGTGCGTCCATCGGTCTTTTGGAGGCACTCGTTGCCAACGTCACCGAAGTTTTGAAAGTGTCGCGGGAAAAAGCAGGATGGGTCGTAGGTTTAGCGACGGTGATCTGCGCAGTTATTCCGGCACTTTCATCTAGTGCCTTAAAGAATGTCACCATCAATGGTCACGCACTGTTTTCGATTTGGGACTCAGTGGTGGTAAATGGAATATTGCCGATCGGGGTCCTTGCATTTTGTTTGGCGCTCTCCAAGAAGTTGAAGGCGAAGCCAGCAATTGGCGAGTTCATCAACGATGACTCGCTTGTGACACAAACGCTCTATTCTCATTGGCGGTTCGCAATCCGCGTTTTCACACCTTGGGTGATCACGCTTTGTCTTATGATCGCGTTAGCAGCGACGGTGATCGAGTATTTTACTTCTTAGCTGGTTCCGGTTGATTGCCGGGCGGATTCTTTGGCGCTGGTGTAGCGTTTGTTGAAGCCGGCTCTTTAATAGCTGGAGGAGCGACCTGTCGTATCGGAGATTGAGGCTGTTGTCGGGCAGGCACTCGTGTTTTCGCGGCATTCATCGCGGTCCAAATACTGGCTACCGACGCTCCGCTCGAAAGTGCTTGGCTGGCGGCTTGATATCGTTCGGCTACCCACGCATCACGGGGTTCCATTTCCAGAGCTTTCGCAAAATAGCTTTGAGTAGCGATGAGGCTCCCATAATCGCCAGCAAGCGCTTTTAAAAAGCTGGCGTGACCTGCGATTCGGAAGGCCATGACGTGTGAGCGTGAATATTTTAAGCACTCAAGCGAAAGTGATTCTGCTGTTCTCAGAGTGCTCTGATCCGCCGTTGGCAATCCCGGCGCGAGGAAGTACAAAGCCTCAGCTTTTTTGATGAGAGCCTCAGCAAGCGTGGCTTGAAACTCAGGCGAGGGAAGGGTTGCCACCGCTCGCCGTGCATTCTGGATTGCTTGGTCGAACTGTTTTGCAGAAGCCAGTCCAGCCGCAAAGTTGTTATAGAGCCAAGGGTTTCGCGGAGACTCGTATATGGCCTTGTTATAGATTGCAGAATAGTCAGCAATGTTTTTTTGAGAAAGTCGAAGCTTAGCTAAACTTTCAAACGCCGTGATGCGACTCACTTTGGATGATGGAAGCGTCGTTGCCTTGATTAGAAATTCTTCGGCTTTCGCTGGGTTTTTCAACTTAAGGAAGACTTCTGCAGCGAACGCGGCGTCGCTTCCTTGGTTTTTCTCGATCCCCATCGCGTTGGTGATCGCGACCAGCGCCTCATTGGGTCGATCTGCGGCTAAGAGCATTTGTGCGTGGACTCTCTGGTATCGAGCGGTTTTCGTGAGCTCGGCACTTATGGTAGCAAAAAGTTTTGCCGCTTCACTTAGATGCATCGGTAAATAGCGACCTTCGGCCGCTGCTCCCAATTTAATTAGGGAATCAACATATTCGAGCTTGATCTGCGGAGAGTTCAAACCTCGCCGAATCATGTCTCGCATTGCAAGAAAGATCTTTGTTTGCACGATTTGGTTCAATTGCGGTGAATTGACATCATTCAATATCTTTACGTCTTGGAGATTAAACAGGGTGATTGGTTTCTTCAGCGAGGCAGATTGGTCTGGAGTCAAAGACAGCGCTGGCTCTTCAAACGCGGGACGTGGTCCAATTGCGATTCGAGCTCGCGATAGACACCGCGAATAAGAAAGAAGCTCGTCCCCAAATACTTTTGTGTTCATCGTGCTTGCAGGAATTCGGTCTTGCTTGAAGCGAATATTGTCGACGACCGTGAATCCGATTGGAGTAAGGCGAGTTTCTCGTATGAGGGAGGCAAAGGAAGTCAAAGAAAGACAAGAGGTATTGGTCTCGTCGGCGGTAGCAACTCCGCGGAATGTAGTTTCAACGTCGATCGCCATGGTTTTCGACAATATGACATCGCTTGCTCGGTCTTTGCTTGATAGAAGAGGAATACCGGCCAGGCCCGATACATCTAAATCAAGTTCTCGATGTGCTCCCCGCGTCGCCACATGACTTGGGCTGACATAGGTGAAACTTAAATCGAAAAGTCGTCCGCGCCGATCTTTTGAGTTCACTTGAATGATAGGCGCCGTCGTTCCGGATTTAGAAGCGATGCCAAAGAGAGATCGTAGATAAGGTTCTACCTGGGCCACACCTTTCACCAGATAGACTTGCTTCAGCTCGGCCGCAAGCGGCCCGTCGACAGTCACACGGCCAGTGACCGCAATGCTCGCGTCTGGTCTTATGTCAATCGCCTGAGAAATTCGTATTTGCGAGGCGAGAGGGGCTTCAAGAGGAAGGCGTTCAAAGTTGGCCCCCGCGCGGGCGAGTGTCAGCGTCCAGCTTCCGGCCACATCGCTTAAGAATCCTTCGGCAAAAGAAATCGTAGTCGATGGATCGAAAAAACGGCTTCTTCCTTGTTCACTGATGCGAATGATTGCGTGATTGAAAATATCCATGGACGGTGTGGTCGGCATTTCATCTATAAAAAGTCGCTCGGAAGGGTTTTGGCGCCATACAAGAGCCACGTCCGATGGGATTCCAATGGAGCGAAAGATCGCGTTAGCCACGTGGGCAAAATCTTTCGAATCTGCGCGTTTAAGGCGGACGACGTCAGAAAGTTTTTGGGGCGAAAGACCACCATCAGCTTTGGACCACTCGCCCGTATACTTCAATACCTGGTGGAGGTTTTCAATAACGTAGTTAATGCGGTCGTCTGGCGTGGGAAGCGCCCTGGCAGTGTCGGCAATTCGTTGCAATTCAGGGGGCAGAGGATCGTTCAGTGGCGGTTGAAATTTCGGTTGTAGCACGTCGAGAACGCCGACCCATGAATTTTGATTTGAAACCTGAACGCGAACGGCTGTGGCTGAAGAAATCGCCCCGCCCTGTTCACCCTCGATTTTTTTATAAACCGGAGTTTTTAAATCGACTTTGTAAACTAACATTCCGTCAGGGGTGCGTCCTTGCGAGAAACCAAGAACCGACCGAGCACCTTTTGATACGTCAAAGTAAAGTGGTTCTTTGGATTCAAAGGTGAGTGCGCCGGCAAGAATGGGGTAGTCTGATCCCCACAAAAAGATTTTGGAGAATAGGCCAGGGATCCGAGAAGTTGTCGTCGTGATCTCGTAGTTGATTCGTACCACTGTGCCCGTCTTTAGATCGCCAAATCGAATAGTATAATTACGGTTCGGGTTAAACGGGTGCAGACTTTTAACATCGGATTGATCTTGAGATTCCAAAACGATGCTCGTTTGTGGAATCGCCTTTAGGAGTGGTCCTTCGAAATATTCAGCCGACTGAATTTTCAGTTCTTCAAGTTCGTCTTGGATTGGGAACTTATAGCGGTTGATCAAAGATCTCCCTTGATCGTTATTCACTTTCATTTCAAGCAAGCCCTTGAGCTTCCATGTTGCTCCCATTGCGATAGGAAAGACCTGGATGACAGCATCGTGACGTCGAATCTGCAGGGGGGCATCTTCCGCTTTCATCCATCTTGCTGATGCAACGGAGGGAAGTTGAAAAACAAAAAGAGCAATGAGGATCGCAAGCGTCAACTGCAGGACAATGCAATTGCAGTTTCGCTCGTCTGATTTTTTTCTCAGAAATCGATCCGAAATACTTGTTTTCACTCTTGTTCTGTATCGGTCTGAATTGCAAAATCACTTAGAAAAAGTGGTTGCTATGGTTCAGATTGAAACGTTCAAAGCTCAAACCTCGACTATCGTCGAGGCGCAATTAGAAGTTAACGCCTAGAACTGCCATCACAGTGAATGAATCGCCGGCGGGTGTAATCCCAGTGGATTGGTCATTCTCGTCAAGTATGATCTTGTTTTCATCGGTGAACATTGCATATTGGAAAAGACCTTGAAGGCCAAAGAAAAGTTTATTTCGCATCATGGGTATTTCAATTCCCGCGCCGGCGTTGAACGCAAAAGCTGCATCTTTCGCGAAGTTATCGTTTCCTGACACTGTGATCGTTCGATAAATCTGTGAAAAGCCTCCGACGATGTACGGATTCAGCTCGGCCAACCCGCGCGTCACGTTTTGGGTGTTAAAATAATATTTCAAATTGGCGCCGAGATCGCTGGCGTTGACGTTGCCGCGAATCGGCGAAAAGCCGTTTCCTGCGACACTCAGCAAATGGTCGCTGACCGTAAAGCCAAACTGAAGCGCAAAACGGAGATCGAAAAAATAGCAGATGAAAAGTCCGAAGCTGATGTTGCTCGAGTAAACTTGACCCAAGGTCTGTGTCCACCCGCGCAAGCCACCGACAAACCCAACTGTAAGAAGGCGCCCGTTTCGAAAAAAGTTGAGGTCTTCCTCCTCCTCAACCGACTCTTCAAATTCTGAATAGTCAGCGAACGGGTCATACGAATCGTCTACTTGAGCGAGCAAGACGCCGGACTCGAGGCGTAAACGGTCTGTCGAATTTTCTTCGGCGTTCACATTCGGCGAGGCAAGGGTCACAAGTGCCAGAAGTGCCAATGAAACGATCACCCAAGCACGTTTGAATTGCAGACCTCGCTGGAATTTACCATTCGACACAGGGACTCCTTCGCCAGGAACTCCTAGCGCATAGCGTCAAAACAGAGCCTTCTCATATAGGGTAAAGGGCACAAGCCGCCATAGCAAGTTGGACGAAGAGTCTCGTCATAAAACTCGCCCGTCATGGCTTCGACGGACCTCGATTTGTCGAGAAGTTAGACAGTGAACTTAATCGTGGAGGCTAGAGGGTTTTCTATATGTCACAACGTGATGAACGGCTTCCAGGTTGCTTCTTTGGCGTTGCCTTGGTCATATGGGTCCGCGAGGTTCACGCATGTCAAAAATTTCTTATCGCGACTCGGGCGTCGATGTCGAAGCAGGCGATCAGCTTGTCGACTGGCTAATTGATTCTGAATCTAACAGCAAAGTAGATGGCGTGGGTGCCGAGCATCGCCCGTCGCCTAGAAAAGATCAGATTGTTTCTGGCATAGGCGGGTTTGCAGCAGTTTTCCGAGCCCAATTTAGTCATTTGAAAAAGCCGTGCTTGGTCGCCGCGACTGATGGAATCGGCACTAAAATACTATTGGCAAGTCACACTGGTCGGTACAAAGAAGTGGCGCAAGATCTCGTCGCAATGTGTGTAAATGATCTTGCGTGCTCGGGCGCCGAGCCACTTTTCTTTTTAGATTACTATGCGACAAGCAAACTAGAACCAAAAGCTGCAAAAGAATTTTTAGAAGGTGTTCGCAATGCCTGCCACGAAGTTAACTGCGCCTTGATCGGCGGCGAGACCGCCGAGATGCCTGGGGTGTACAAACCGGGGGACTTTGATGCGGCGGGCTTTGCTGTCGGGGTAGTTGATGAAGAAGAAATGTTAGGACCATCGCGGGTTCATGTGGGCGACCAGGTGATTGGGGTTTCTAGTTCTGGGTTTCACTCAAATGGCTTCTCACTTCTTCGTCGTGTTTTCGAGAAAGATTTGGATGAATGGGCTGATCGACTTCTCATTCCGACGGCTCTTTATGTGAATCTGATCTTGAAATTGAAAAGTCTTGGACTAATAAAAGCCGTGGCCCATATCACTGGTGGCGGAATGGAAAACTTGCCGCGGGTTCTGCCAAAAGGAACCGAGGTAAAACTAATCGACTGGGCTTGGCCGGAAGCATTTATTGAAGTTCAAGAGCGCGCACAGCTAACAAGAGATGAAATGCTTAAGACCTTAAACTGCGGTGTCGGGTTAGCCATGGTATGTTCGGCTCAAGACGTAGCCAAAGTAGAAGCAATCGTTAAAGAGTTTGATCACACCTCGTATCAGTTGGGACGTGTTGATCAGTCTTCCAACAGCGCAGACCCTGCGCAAGTGGTGTACTGATGAATATGATCGGCGGCTTGAAACCTTGCCGCTGGTGCGTGTTCATTTCTGGCCGCGGTTCTAACTTTGCCGCGGCTCTAGAGGGCGTTCTCGAATCAAGTTCGCATCGCATAGAGCTTTTGGTCGCGACCTCTGATGATGCGCCGGCAAATGCAAAAGCAAGAAGAGCAGGCGTTCCGGTGTTGGTTCTACCGAAAGTAGACTGGGACGCGTTGGACCGGCTTTTAACCAAAAGGAAAATCGATGCGATTTTCCTTTTGGGTTTTATGAAAATCGTCCCCAAGAAGTTCATCGATTTATGGCCAAATAAAATCGTTAATCTCCACCCAAGTTTGTTGCCCGCGTATCCAGGTCTGAACAGTATCGAACGCGCTTATGCCGCCGGTGATGCAGTGGGCGCGACTATTCATCTTGTTGTGCCAGAAGTAGATGCCGGAGCGGTGCTTAAACAGCGTCGATCGGTAGAGGCGGGTGCATCGTTAGACATTGCTGAAGTCAATTTTCGTGTTCACTTGGATGAGCAACGGCTTGTCAAAGAACTAGTGCAGCGGCCAAAAGCCATTTGGCAAGGTGCGAGGGAGAACCTCTGATGAACGACATCATCGATCAGCACGCTTCGCTCCAAGTTGCGGATGTGGTCTTGGTTTCGACAGACACCCGAGCTTTTGGCTTTGCTAAGAAAATGGCGGAACGGGGTTGGAAGACTGTCGTCATCGAGCTCAGTGGTGGCCAGTTGAACAAAGATCTTGAGTGGCCTGATCGACTGGGTCCGTTTTTGGCGTGGAACTCACTCAACCCGGCACAAGAGAATACGGATGATGAATTTGCAGCCGTATGGCTACCAAGTGGACCAATTCAGTTTGCGGGTCTGCACATGGAACACAGCCAAAGGCATTTAAGACTTAGATACCAAGCCGGAGAAGGCCTTTCCAATAATTGGCCAGAGGCTCTCAGAAAAAGTCTATTTTCTTCGCGGTTAAAACGGCGAGAAGTTTTTCTCGATTCCCGCTCGAATACCGACCCAGGCTTGCCGTGGACTCAGTCCGTCTCAAAGACGGTGCAAGCGGAGCAGGTAGCCTTTGGACGGAGAGAAGAGGCGTTGAAGGCCGGTGTCAGGATTCTTGATGCAGATCAAGTCACAGGTGTGCGACTGAGTTCCGGGCACATCGACCGAATTGATTTTCGATCCCGTGCAGGTGAGATTCTTCAAGAACGAACGAGGTCTGTTGTCTGGATGTTGTCGCTCGATGAATCTCAGCGTGCGGATTTTGCGGCTGCGGAAGTCCCGCTAGAAAGCATGTTTCGAACTCCGCAAATAACAGAACCCTTAATGGGCTGGTGGCGCAATCGGTTCGCTATCAAGGGTCTGACGAATTCTCGATCCAAAGCACTCGCCCGACTGCCTTACACACCGCCAGTGATTATTGCGGTTGGTTCAATTGAGCGTCCATGGACTCACGATAATCTTTTGGTTCTTGATCAGGTTGAGAAAACGACGGAAAAAAATTCGGAGATGAGCGTTTTTGATGTATGGATGAGAATTCCTTATTGGGCCCGCGCGGATCATGTTTACCGAGATGAACAGCGAGTTTTTGCAAATCAGCTTTTAAGTGATCGCTTTCCTGGGACTGAAACATTGTGGGTGACTCCTTCGCCACTTGGATTAACTGCGCCGGCCGTGCGACTTCCGCATATTCTCTATTCGCACGATACCGGGTCACCTGGAGCTAAGCTGCAAAACATTTGTTTTGCCGGGCCAGAGTCTTGGCAGGGAGTTGGTCTTCTTGGTCTCGAGGAAAAAGAAGACGTATGGCTATCTTTGCTCGAACAAATGCGAATTCAGTGGGATCCGGCTGCGCGAGTGAAGGCCAGCCGTTTAGAACAGTTTAAGTTTGCAATTCGAAACATCGGAAGTTCCCGATCGGATGGAGAAGCTTCGCCATGATTTCCCGGTATACCCGCCCCGATATGGCCAATGTGTTTAAACCCGAGCGACGTTTTGACTGGATGTTGAAAGTTGAAATCGCTGTGGCCGAAGCTCAAGCAGCTAGAGGATTGATTCCGCATTCTGCAGCGAAGTCGATTCGCGACAAAGCGAAGTTCGATGTCGCAAGAATTGAAGAAATTGAAAAGACCACGAAGCACGATGTGATTGCCTTTGTTTCTTGCGTTGCCGAAAACGTTGGTCCGGATGGCCGTTGGATACACTTTGGCCTCACGTCGAGCGATGTGCTCGATACCGCTCTTAGCCTCCAAGCCATGGAGGCTATTGATGTCCTTCACTCGGCTTTAAAAAAGTTGATTGCAGCTCTTCAGCGTCGAGCCCAGTCGGAGGCTGAAACTCTTTGTGCTGGTCGGACGCATGGAATGCACGCGGAACCGACTACTTTTGGAATGAAGCTTGCGGGTTTTTGGGCCGAGTTTCGAAGGCACGAAGAACGCCTTACGCTTGCGTATGATCGCGTCGCAATCGGAAAACTTTCTGGCGCTGTAGGCACCTATTCGACTCAGACTTATGAAGTCGAATTTGAAGTTTGCCAAAAGCTTGGGCTGAAGCCCGAGACGATTGCGACGCAAGTGATTCCCCGAGATCGCCTCGCGGAAGTGTTTTCTGCATTGGCACTACTCGGTGGCGGTATTGAACGTCTTGCAGTTGAAATGAGACACCTTCAAAGAACCGAGTTATCTGAAGCGATCGAGGCTTTTACAGCTGGACAGAAAGGCTCGAGTGCGATGCCTCACAAAAAAAATCCGATCACAGCGGAGAACTTAACAGGTGTAGCGCGACTTTTGAGATCATACGCTCAGGCGTCCTTTGAAAATATGGCGCTTTGGCATGAACGAGACATAAGTCACTCATCTGTTGAACGCGTGATCGTTCCCGATGCTTTCATTTTGGCGCATTATGGCTGCGAGCGCATGACGGACTTGGTGAATGGTCTTGAAACTCAGGCTGAAAAAATGATTGAAAACATGAATCGTTCCGGAGGAATGTTGTTTAGTTCCCATTTGCTATTGGCATTGGTTGAGACGGGCATGTCGAGGGAAGATGCGTATTCTCAGGTGCAGCGCTTGAGCCACGGATTGAAACCTGGTGATCAGCTTCGCGACGCAGCTCTTTCGGATGCCGTAGTTGGAAAGTTAGTATCAAAAGAAATAATCGACGACGTGTTCTCTGGACGCCGCCATCGCGAAGCTGTGCGGGGCGCCCTGGAGCGTGCAGGACTGTGGAGCGTGAAATGACATCAAAATATCAACGTGGTGAAATGTTTTATGAGGGGAAAGCCAAACTCCTTTATCGAGTCGTTGGGCATCCCGAACTCATTTGGCAAGAGTTCAAGGATTCGCTGACCGCTTTTAATGCGCAAAAAAAAGGTAGCTTCGAAGAAAAGGGAGCATTGAATCGCGAGATCAGTTCGCTTCTTTTTCAGGAGCTAGAAAAAGGTGGAATTCGCACTCACCGTGTTCAAGACATATCATCGATCGCGGAAGTAACTAAAAATCTGAATATGGTGAAGCTCGAATTGGTGGTCAGAAACGTATTGGCTGGTTCTACGGCGAAGAAGTTTGGGCTAGGCGAGGGCACGCCGATGAAAAAGCCAATGGTTGAGTTCTATTATAAAGACGATGCGCTGGCGGATCCTTTTGTCAGTGACGATCAAGCCTTGTTTCTAGAGACCGCTAAATCTCAAGGCGAGTTGGATGAACTTAAGTCCTTTGCGCTGAAAGTTAATTCTATTCTGCAGCCGGTGATGGATAAGGCAGGACTCACTTTGATCGATTTTAAGATAGAAGCCGGTCGTGACGCCACTGGAGTTCTTCACTTGGCTGACGAGATTTCCCCGGACTGCTGCCGACTTTGGGATAAGAAGACTGGTGAAAAAATGGACAAAGACCGCTTTCGACGTGATCTTGGCGGAGTCGCAGAGGCGTACCGTGAGGTTTGTGATCGTTTAAAAACTGCTTTGAAAAATTAACGAGAGGGAATCTATCAATGGGCCAAGCAAGGGAATTTAGTTTCGGCATAACTGTTATGCCACGCTCCGAAGTGTTGGACACACAAGGGCGAGCGGTTGAAGCAACGTTGAAGCGTGAAGGCGAGCCTGTGACGTCTTGCCGAGTAGGGCGCTTTATTGAATTGAAAGTCAGTGCGCTTACAATAACCGAAGCAGAGGCCATTGCTAAAAAGGTTTCCTCGGGCCTATTGGCAAATACGCTTATTGAAACTTTCGAAATGAAGCTTTTGAACTGAACTATTGAAGTTCGTGGGAGACGCTCGTGGCTAAACCGCGCGTAGGTGTTGTTCGATTTCCTGGTACCAATTGTGATCGCGACGTCTTTGAAGCTATTGGCCAAAGCGGAGCTGAACCCGTTTGGCTTTGGCATGCAGATTTGTTTGACGCTAGAAATTTCGCGGCACTGGTCTTACCTGGTGGTTTTTCTTACGGTGACTATCTGCGCAGTGGCGCGTTGGCGGCGCGCGCAGTTGCCATGCAGTCGGTTCGCGAAGCTGCCAAGCACGGAGTCCCTATTCTAGGGATCTGCAATGGCTTTCAAATTCTTTGCGAATCAGGACTACTTCCCGGTGCCCTCACCCGAAATCGTGGGCTTCGATTTATCGATAGCTGGGTGGGGTTAAAGAAGACGGGCGGAAAAACTCCATTCGGAAGTTCAATGGCACGTGGCGATACGCTTCGAATTCCGATCGCTCATGCTGATGGTCGTTTCGTTGCCGATGAAGCAACCGTTGCGAGTCTTCAGGATCGCGATCAAGTGTGGTTAAAATATTCTGAAAATCCGAATGGTTCTATTGCAGATATCGCGGGAATTACCAACGCCGAAGGTAATGTCGCAGGGCTAATGCCCCATCCTGAGCGAGCCTACCACGATTGGATGGGCGGTTCGGATGGCCGAAAACTTTTAGAGATATGGAAATAATCGATGGGCCAAGACGCGCGCACAAATGACGACCTGGAAACAAAACTTAAACACTATCGACTTAATCGCGATGAGCATCGAAGAATGGCGGGCCTCCTTGGGCGCGAGCCTGCTGGCGTCGAGTGGGCGCTGTTTTCGGCGATGTGGAGTGAGCATTGTTCGTATAAGAGTTCACGCGTCCACCTGAAAGGAATTTTTAATAATTCGCCACGAGTTCTGCAAAGTTTTGGTGAAAATGCAGGAGTCGTCGATCTAGGCGAAGGCGAACGAGTGGCGTTCAAAATTGAAAGCCACAATCACCCGAGTTTTATCGAACCGTACCAAGGTGCAGCGACCGGTGTCGGCGGCATTTTGCGGGACATTTTCACGATGGGTGCGCGGCCGATTGCAATTGCCGACTATCTTTGTTTTGGCAGACCCCAGGCTGAACGAATGGAAAAAATTGTTGATGGCGTCGTAAGGGGTATTGGCGGCTATGGTAACCCGGTCGGTGTTCCCACAATTACGGGACAAACAGAATTCGATTCTAGCTATGATAAAAACGTTCTCGTGAACGCCATGGCTGTTGGCCTGTTTCGCCCAGGTGAAAAAGTATTTCTGTCGAAAGCAAAAGGCGTTGGCAATCTTGTTGTTTATGCGGGTGCGAAAACGGGGCGTGACGGAGTTCACGGTGCAAGCATGGCATCGGAAAGTTTTGGGCAGGATTCGGAAAAGAAACGACCGACAATTCAAATCGGTGATCCCTTCTTTGAAAAGTTACTCATCGAAGCGTGTCTTGAGGTGATGGAACAAGATTTGGTTGTAGCAATCCAAGACATGGGTGCTGCCGGGCTTACGAGTTCTTCTTTCGAAATGGCTTCAAAGGGTGGCGTAGGATTTAATCTTCATCTTGATCGGGTTCCACTTCGTGATTCTTCGCTGACTCCCGAAGACATATTATTGAGCGAAAGCCAGGAGCGAATGCTTTTGGTCGTAGAACCGAACAAACTTGGAAAAGTCGAAGCTCTTTTCCGGCGGTGGGGCCTTGACGCAGTCGCAATTGGCGACGTCACAGCCGATAAGCGAATGAAGCTTTATTGGAAAGGTGATCTGCTGACGGATATCGATCCAGAACTTTTGACAGAGCATGCGCCGATGTACGAACGGCCTTATGAAGCGTGGTCGCCCAAAAACCGCGTTGCCGAGGTAAGCGAAGTTTCGGTTAAAAAGGATCAAGATCAATCGGTGAAAGATCTCATATTGGCTGCCCTCTCTTCGCCCCAGGGGACCTCGAGAGAGTTTATCTATCGGCAATATGACGGACATGTTGGAGCGTCCACAGCGGCCGATTGCCATGAGTCAGTGGGAGTAGTTCGATTAAAAGATTCCGGTCGAGGCCTCGGCGTCGTTCTTGGGTGCCGACCGCAGATGATGCGACTCGATGCTAACGAGGGGGGCGCGGACGCAGTGGCGTACCCTGCGTTAGAACTTGCTGCAAAGGGATTCGAAGCCCTGGCAGTGACCGACTGTTTGAACTTCGGCAACCCCGAGCGCGTTCCGGTGATGAGTTCATTCGTCGCAAGTCTGAAAGGTATGAATGACGTCTGTCGAGCGCTGGAGACTCCGATCATCAGTGGAAACGTCAGTTTCTACAATGAAACAGAAGGCCGAAATATCACGCCAACTCCATCAACCGGCGTAGTTGGTTTAAGACCGTCCGTTAACCGCCTGCCGAAAAGTCATTTTCAGGCTGTCGGTGAATCTGTTTATATTTTGCGATGGCCACTGTTCACTTCAACTGGTGTGTTGGGTGAAAATGCAGCTGAAGTGAAGGCGATTGGATCACTCACTTCGCCCGAGGCGCTTTCGCAGTTGAAAACCGCTTGCTATACTCTGCGACAATTGACCCAAGGATCAGACGGTCTAGTTTCGGCGTCGCGTATCGTGGGAAAGTTTGGCCTCGCCTACGCTTTGGCGAAAATGACATTGCAAAATAATATCGGAATTCAAGTTTCGGAAGAGTCCTTGCAGTTCTTGCGCTGGAATCAAAACGATCGACGACCGCTTTCGAGTCTACTTTTCTGTGAAAATAATTACGAAGTTGTTTTGGTTTCAAAAGAGGCCCCAACAGCTTTTGCCGCTCGAGTTAAGAGCCTGGGTTGCCCGGTTGTGATGACGCTTGGGACGACGGGTGGCGACCAATTGCAGTTGGGAAAAGAATTGAGTCTTTCGCTGAAGATACTAAAAGACACTTATGAAAACGGCTGGGTGAAGGCGTTTAAGTCTTTGCCGGCCAAAGGATAAAATGAACAATCGGTCTGAGAGTAATCAGAAAACTTGGAAGGATGAGTGTGGTGTCGTTGGAATTTGGAACCACCAACATGCCAGTCGCATTGCCTATCTTTCGCTTTATGCTATTCAGCATCGTGGTCAGGAATCAGCAGGGATTGTTACTCTCGACGTGGGCACACAGCATGTTCACAAGGGCTTAGGCTTGGTTTCGGACGTCTTTGACGATTCAACTTTAGATAGTCTTACGGGACGTGCGGCGATTGGCCACGTTCGATACTCAACAACGGGTTTTAATCAAATGGCGAACGCGCAGCCTCTGCAGTCAAACCTTTTGAATGGACCCGTCGCCGTTGCTCACAACGGAAACATAGTGAACGCTAGTCCAGTCAAAGAAAGACTCAAATCTGAGGGCTCGATTTTTCAAGGGACCAACGATACGGAAGTTATTTTACATTTGATCGCAAAGTATCCGTCCTCCGATTTGATTGAATGTTTGAAGTCGGGACTTTCCGAACTTGAAGGGGCATTCAGTCTTACGGTGCTTTCGCATAAGTCGCTGATTGCAGCCCGGGACCCGCACGGTTTCCGGCCGTTGGTTCTTGGCAAACTCACAGATCCAAGCGGACAACACGGGTTCGTGGTTGCCAGTGAAACTTGCGCGCTTGATTTAGTAGGAGCAAAGTACGTTCGAGAAATCGAGCCGGGTGAAATCTGGTGGGTCGATGAAGCTGGTGAGCATTCGGTTCGGTTTGCGGCCTCGAAAGCAAAACATTCTTGTGTCTTTGAACACGTTTATTTTGCGAGGCCGGATTCCATTGTGTTTGGCGAAAGTGTTTACGAAGTAAGAAAACGCGCTGGCCATTTGTTAGCCGAGCAAGACCGAGCAGAAGGGAAAATTAATTTCGATGTCGTGATTCCGGTTCCCGATAGCGGTGTTCCGGCGGCGCTTGGTTACAGCGTATCCAGCGGTCGTCCATTCGAGCTCGGCATCATTCGTAACCACTATATAGGCCGAACTTTCATTCAGCCTCACCAGGCAATTCGCGACTTTGGCGTCAAGATTAAACTCAATCCGCAATCGGCTGTGTTAAATGGTAAGCGTGTTGTGGTCTTGGATGACTCTCTTGTACGAGGAACGACGTCGAAGAAAATTATTTCCCTGATCCGCGCTGCCGGTGCAAAAGAAGTCCATTTAAGAATCGCAGCACCTCCGACAGTCAGTCCTTGTTATTATGGCGTCGATACCCCAGAAAAATCTCAGTTAATTGCTTCGAAGCAGACTGTCGAAGAGATTTGCTCCTTCGTAGGGGCTGATTCATTGCGATATCTAAGTCTTGAAGGCTTGATGTCAGCGGTGCGCGGGGACAAAGGTGGATACTGCGCGGCCTGTTTTGATGGGAAATATCCGACCCCACTTTTCGGACTCGATACCATCCCGAAAGGAAATGTTCGTGGCCTTTAAAGTTTGGCAGGCATTGAAAAGGGGCGACATCGTTGATGTTGTTGCTCCGGGGTTTCGATCGACAGATGCAGAAGTTCAAGCCGGCGTTCAGTTTCTAGAAGGATGGGGACTTCGACCAAGATTACCCCGCGATCTCTTCGGCGAAGATGTGCTGTCATCGAATACAGATATTAAGCGTTTGAAGCATCTTGAAGCCGCGTTTTCATCAAAGTCCTCGAAAGCAATCTGGTGTTTGCGAGGTGGCTATGGATCGATTCGCCTTATCCCGGGACTCATGAAAATAAAGAAACCGCTCATGGTTAAACCCCTTCTTGGAATTAGCGACGTCACCACGCTTCAGCTGTTTCTCGAAATGAAGTGGAAGTGGCCTTCTCTGCAAGCCCCTCTTTTAGATCGGTTGGGAAGAGTGATCGATCCAAGCGTGGCGCAGGGGCGACCGATGCCGATTCAGTCACAGATTGATGAGCTAAAACAAATCGTCTTTGGCGAAACATTTGAAGTTCGTCACCAAGGTCTTACGCAGCTTGGAAAAGCGAATCAGATAAAACTTCTTTCAAAACGGACGCAATCTGGCCTTATAGAAGGACCTGTCACGGGTGGAAACTTGTTAACGTTTGCCAGCGCAAACGGCACATCTGTGCATCCGACGACAGAAGGAAAGATTTTGTATTTCGAAGATGTTGGCGAACGTGGCTATCGCGTGGATCGTTGGTTGGTTCAGCTGGTGCAAACCGGGATCATTTCAAAGAAAACCAAAGCTGTTATTTTCGGCGAATTTATTGAAGGTGACGAGAAGAGTGGTCGGTCTTTGGTGCCCGATGTTTTAGGTCGATTTTCTGAAACCGCAGCGTTTGACATGGGAGTTCCCGTGTTCACTGGCATTCAATGTGGTCATGGCGTTAATCAGAGAGTCGTTCCTCTAGGCACATTCGCTCGGCTGAATCTTCGCGAAGGCGAGCTTGTTGTTGCAACCGGTGCCGCTCACAAGCCGAAAGGTAAGATGAAGTGAGCAGTGAAAGTCAGTTTCTATCGAAGTTGGATGCCTGGCGATCACAAGACGGTGGCACCTGGTCTGAGGCGACGCCCAGCTTTCAAATTCAAGTGTTTGAAAAGGGAAAGCTTCAGATAGATCTCGCATTTGGTGATCGTTACAGATTTTACGATTGGGCTTCGCTAACGAAGATGGTTTTTTCGACGACCTCGGCCATGATGGCGATCGAAGACGGTGAGTTGAAGCTATCGGATACACTTGCCGATTGGATCCCTGAACTCGGCCCTGCGCCGATATTTCAAACGTTAAGAGTTAAACATCTTCTCACTCACTCCGCCGGTATGACCTGGTGGAAACCGTTTTTCAAAATGTTAGATCGTGCACGACTCGCAGATCACGAATCCGCTTGGTCGAAGCTATTTAGCGAGGTCGTGAAGGACGCAAAAAAATCCGCGAGCAGTGGCAATTTAGAAATGGCTAGTCAGGGCCGCGCCATTTATTCAGATCTCGATTTTTTTCTATTGGGTGAAGTCTTACGGCGAGCCACGCTTGCTGGATTTCCGCGACGCTGGTCGACCATTGCCGAGCGCCTAGAGCTTTTCGAGACTTGCTTTCACGTTGAGCGCAAGTCGCAGATCGTTCTTCCCTATGGTGCGAGACTTGGGAGCCTGCTAAAGAAACAGACTGCTCCGACGGAGATTGATTTGCGTCGCGGGAAAAAACCATTGCAAGGGTATGTGCACGATGAAAATACGAGCGCCCTTCATGGAGTCGCGCCGCATGCGGGTCTCTTTGGACCGATTCACGATTTGTCGCTGTATGGTCTTGAGCTTCGAAAACTTGCCTTAGGAAAAAAATCGAAGCTTCCACGATCGGGTATCAGTTTTCTAAGGCGGTCGATGAAGCGAGAAAAAGGCGATTGGGCAACTGGGTTTATGATGCCGACGAAGGGTTCCGCCAGTTGCGGATCGCGATTTGATCTGTCTAGCATTGGCCACACGGGGTTCACCGGTACATCGATGTGGTTTGATCCAAAGAATGATCGTTTGATTTCCATTCTTTCAAACCGCATTTGTCCCAGCAGAAAGAACACGAGATTTTTAGAGCTCCGACCAGCACTTCACACAATGGCCGTAGATTCACTGTAACCCAAAGGTACCTCCTACATTTTGGTAGCGCAGCTGCGCTACCAAAATGTAGGAGGTTCCTCAAAAGGCATTCAGAAGCTTTTGATAGATTCCGTCGAAGCCGCCGTTGGACATAACGAGAATGACGTCGCCGCGCTTAGCACGCGACTTTAAGTCGCTCACAATCGCATCGGCATTTCCCAAAACCTTCGCATCGACACCTTTGCTCTGGATCGTGGACAGTAAAAGTTCCATCGAAAAACGGTCGCCCTCGGGGAGTCCGGCAAGATTAAATGGTGGGGGTAAAATTAAGCTTTGTGTCTTTGCGTCTATAAAGGCGTCAGCGTATTCCGTCTGAAATACATTTCTGCGCGATGTTGCAGACCTCGCTTCAAAAACGGAAAAGACGTGGGCCTTTGGGTACTGAGATTGAACGGTCTTGATGGTTTCTCGAACTGCTGTGGGATGATGGGCGAAATCCTCGATGATCGTAACACCACCGGGTGAGCCGAGAACTTCCTGCCGGCGTTTGACTCCAGCAAAGTCTTTTAACAGTGGAGCCGTCTTTTCTGCGGGGTATCCGAGATGCTCCCAAAGGGCAATCGAGGCGATCGCATTTTTAACGTTGTACGAACCAATCATCGGAATATCGATTTTGATTGCGGGTCCATTGGGACGATTGAGTGTGAACCGAGTTCCCAGTCTCGTTGCAGCTTCTTGGGTTCCCGTAATTTCAACGGGCACTGCCTCGATATCGCTTGCGCGATAGGCGCCGCTATTTAGTCCAAAAGTAACTATCGCAATGTCTTTGTTCTCGAGTACCGATTTTCGCCGTTTTAATAGGTCGCGAATGGTTTCCTCGTCTTCGCAGGCTACTAAGACGCCGCCTTTGGGGATCAAATCTAACAGCATCAGAAAAGCCTGCTTAACATGCTCGAGGTCGCGATAAATGTCGGCGTGATCGAACTCAACAGAATTTAGAATCACACTTCGCGGTCGGTAATGAACGAACTTTGGTACTTTATCAAAGAAGGCCGTGTCGTATTCGTCTCCTTCAATTACGAACCAGTTTCCTTCGGCGTTTCTATAGCTCTGGCCGAAATTTTTTGGAATGCCGCCAATCATAAATCCAGGTTTTAAGTTTAGTTCGTCGGCGATGAACGAATTGAGTGCGGTTGTCGTTGTTTTTCCATGTGTACCGGCAACAACAATGCAGTGTCGGTCTTCAATGACCAATGCTCCCATTGCTTGAGGTAAGCTTGTAAACGGAATTTTGCTTTCAAGTAAAGCTTGAGCCTCGTCATATTTTTTTGAGATGACATTGCCGACGATCACCAAGTCAGGATTGGAATTCAAATTTTCTCGCTTGTACCCATTCATGATATAGATGCCGAGACCTTCTAGTTGTGTCGACATTGGCGGATACACGTTTTGGTCTGATCCTGTTACTTTGTATCCTCGCGAGTGAAGGAGGCCTGCGAGCGACGCCATCGCTGTGCCGCAAATTCCCATGAAATGAACATGGGCCCCGGGTTTAAGTTCGATATTTTTGACTGGCTGTCGATCGGCTGTCTTGGCGTCTGAATTTATCATTGTGTTTAAGGATTTTACATCTTGGCAGATTCTTCAAGTTCGTTTTTGTCCGGACTCGGTGACATTTGGGGGTCGCAATAGAGAAAATTCGTAATGTCGAAGAATCTGACACTTTGGACTTCCCTTTGTGGTCTTCGGTCGTGATCAAAGGTAGGCCCATTGGGGACCGATCTGGCATTGCGGAGTTTGGGGCGCGAGAGAGTCGGCTTTTTGCAGCCTGGACACCTGAAACTGGACATTTGAAACCGGACATCAGCTAGATAAGGTCATGAGAGGATCAGAGAAGTATTATGGCGGTAATAAGCCGATCCATTATTGTGATTTCTATTGGCTTCGCCTGTCTGGTGGGCCGGGTTCCTGCCTTTGCGAGGAGCCCCGAAGTTAATGAGGCCGAGGCCGCCTCTCAATCGGCGTTGCCGCGCTCACGTGTTGCGACAAAAAAGCCAACCGAATCATCCGCTGCGATATCGGTTGGTCCTCGGGGGCACTATGATGAAGTTTTTCGGACAGCCCGCGACCAAAATGGGAAAAAAATTGGAATCGTCAGGCCGGAGTATCAAGATGTGGTGGACGTCGCAAGTCAGTTATCGGAATCAAAAGTTCGGAAAACAGAACAGGCCACTCAAGCGGACTTTCGCGGTGACAACGTTTTGAGCCTTGTTCCGCGCGTGGTGTTGGATACCGACTACGACGGAATCTTAAAGCCAGGAATAGATCAACGTGGTCGAGCACTGCGTGCCTTTCTTCAGGATTTTCATGCAAACGAAGGTAAGCCTACAATTGCGGAGGCCGGAATTATTCCGCAGGAAAGGCTCGACAGCATTGTTGCTCGAAACGTGGAGCGTTGGGCTGTCGGTCGGGTGGACCCAAATGCCATTTCTGTCATGTACGGCCCCGACATCATTCGTGATCCCAACGGCGTGTTTAGAGTTGTCGAAGACAACACGGGGTTCCTTGGCGGTTTCGGAGATTTGAAGCTTGCGTTAGATTCGTTGTACAGAAATGTCCCATATCCTGAACTGCACGAACGAGACCCGATGGACTTTTATCGCACTCTGCTTGAGCGCTACAGAGAACGAGCAAGTCCGGCGGGTGGAGAAATCGTCATGTTGATGATTCCCCCATATGCAGACAATGAAGACCCAAGGCTTGGCAGAATTCTTAAGTCTTTAGGTATTGAGGTTATAACACCGTTTACGAAATCAAAGCTCGAGTTTGATGATCATAACAAAGCATGGCTAATTCCTGCAGGCAGTTCAAAGCGCAAACAAGTTGGTTTCATTTTGCTTAATGGGGAACATTGGTGGCTGGACATGCGCCACGAGGAACTCAATAAAGTTGCGATTTACGAGTATTCGAAACTTGTTCTTGAGGAACTTGAAAACATCCGCCAAACGCTTGAGAGAGAGGAGTTATCGGCGAAAGACAGATTAAAATCCAAGACAGCAAGTAAGTCTCGCCGAAACGTCGAACGCGATCTCGAGGGATTGCGCCGTATTCAAAGGGAGTATGGCCTTGGGGATATGACAAGAAAACAAGCTGGTCGGTTGTTAAATAGGTTTATGCGCGTGCTTGGGGATCGCGATAAATTGACCGGACTACCGAATACAGAAAAATTGAAAGTGGCATTGGCTGAACTCAATCAATTGCAGGAGTTAAAAGAGTGGGAGTATCGCTCTTATCATGGCCTGGCAGAGGCTGTGCTCACAGGTCGGGTCGCTTCAAACTATACGCCCGGTACCAACTTTGTGAACGACAAAGAATTCTATATCTACGTTGAGGACATCGTTCGCTACTACTTGAAAGAAGAGCCGATACTTCGAAACATTGAAACCATCGACCCTCGAGTCATGCGAGCTGGCCTACCGGCCGAGTTTGACCGCGAGCTCGCCAAATCAATTCGGAATAATCAGGCCGATTGGGTTATTAAGGTGGTCGACGGTCGAGGTGGAAAGGGAATTTGGGTAGGGGCAAAAGTTTCTGGGGAAGAGTTTCGTCGTGGCTTGAAAGCTGTGCAGGGCGAGCCTGGGCGCTACAAGTATCAGCGGTACACTGCTTTGTCAGCGATTTCAAAATCGATTGTTGATATTCGAATACACTCAGATCTTCCTCCATCGGGTTCTCTTTTTGTCAGTGACACTGCGTGGGGCCGTGGACTTCCAGTTGAGGGAGATGGCAAAGTAAATCTGAGTGCGCAAGGTCGAGAAACGACAGTTGTTGTACGCTCTGCTCAGAAGTTCTGCGAATCTCTTTTTGTTCCGTCGGTGCTTCCTTCATCGATGGTCTACCGACGAAAATAAATAGGCGTTCCATTTCGGATTTAACAAATCACGTCTTGACGTGTTTCCGAATCCTGGAAAGTCTTGAGCAATGAAGAAATTCTTAGCATTTGCGCTGTTCCTTTTGTTTCTGAATTCTGGCTGTCAGCTTTTGGGTAAGTCGGACGACGGCCCAAGCCTGCATGCTTCAAAAGAGAACCCATCTAAAAATGATGGAGCCATTGAATTTTCAGAACTCGAAGCCGTCGATGGCAAGCGCGCACTTCAGTGGGTCACGGAACGAAATAAGGAATCTGCGGCCGTTCTAGAAAATGGCCCGCTCTTCGGAACTTTGAAGCAAGAGATCATTGAAATTCTTGATGCGAAAGATCGGATTCCATCCATCAGCATTCGCTCGCGAGGCGCAGAAATCGTAGTTGAAAATTTTTGGCAAGACGCCAAAAACAAAAAAGGAATTTTTCGAACCCAATCTCTCGAAGACTATCGCGCGAGCCGAGATACTTGGGAGACATTGATCGATATTGATACGCTAGCGGCGGAAGAAAAGGAAAATTGGGTTTTCAAGGGGTTGATCTGTGCCCCGATCAATCGCGATCTATGTCTGTTGCTACTTTCCCGCGGCGGTGGCGATGCAGTCGTCGCTCGTGAGTATGACCTGACACGAAAAGAGTTCGTCAAAGACGGATTTTCTTTGCCGGAAGCCAAGGTCCGGCTTGGCTGGAAAACAGATGACAGTCTTTGGGTCGGGGCGCCGCACGGGGCAGAAACGATTTCGAAGTCGGGCTATCCGGTAACGGTACGAATTTGGACGCGCGGCCAAAGCTTGTCTGAGGCACCGATCGTTTATCGCGGAAAATCCGAAGACGTCGCTGTAGCGGCGGGAACCTATCGTGAATGGACTTCATCTGGTGAAAGAACTTTGAATGTCATCACACGAGCCGTTTCATTTTTCCAAAATGAGTATTTCGTGCAAGATGCTCGCGGCGAATGGAAAATGCTGCCACTCCCATTGGACACAGAAATAGAGGGCTTAGCGCAGGGCCGCTTGGTCCTTACGTTTAAAAAGTCGACCGAAGTGTTTGGGCGAAAGGTGATCAGCGGTGCGGTTTACGGCGTCAATGCAAGTCGTCTGCAGAATGGAGAAGGCGTAAAACTGGAAACCATCTTTGAGCCGACAGCCAGGCAGGCGTTCGGGCGGGTTGCCGTAACCAAAGGAAAGGTATTGATCTCCTACCTCGATCAAGTCCAAGGGCGCCTTGCAGAAGTTGAACTGATAAGTCCTCGGAAATCTAGAGATCGCGTTGCGAAGTGGGTGATGAATCCGGTTCGCTTGCCAGGACTAAAAGGGACCGTGTCGATCGGAAGCACAAGGCACGATGAGGAACTTTTCACTTTGTTCTACTCGGATTTTCTGACGCCTTCTCAAATGTTTCTCGCGGGCGAAGGGGCAAAGTTGGAGAAGCTTCGTACTACCCCGGCTAGGTTTGAGGCAAAGGGGATGAAAGTGGAAACCCGCACAGCGATCAGTCGTGACGGGACACGAGTCCCATATTTTCTCGTTTTGCCTAAGGCCGTCGATCGTAAGTCAGGAAAAACTCCGACTTTAATTTATGCTTATGGCGGATTTGAAATTCCGTCTCTGCCGTCATATCTCGGTCCGCTCGGAAAAGTGTGGCTCGAAAAAGGCGGGGCCTACGTGCTAGCTAATATTCGGGGCGGAGGTGAGTTCGGCCCGAGTTGGCATCAAGCGGCGTTACGCGAGAAACGACAGAACGCGTTCGATGACTTGTTTGCGGTCGCTGAGGATGTGGCCCGTTTAGGATTTACCTCCAGCGCTCAAATCGGATTTCGGGGCGGTTCGAACGGAGGATTGCTGGCTGGAGTTGCTTTGACTCAGCGGCCGGATCTATTCGGTGCGATCGTGAGTCAGGTTCCACTATTAGATATGCTTCGGTTTCATAAACTTCTAGCGGGGGCGTCTTGGGTTGAGGAGTACGGGAATCCTGATCTTCCCGGTGAAAGATCCGCGTTGGAAAAGTACTCTCCATTTCACAACTTGCGGGCCACCACAAAATATCCAGAAGCGTTCTTTACGACGTCGACAAGGGACGATCGAGTACATCCTGGTCACGCTCGGCGAATGGTCGCGAAGCTCAAACAACTCGGTCATCCTGTGTTGTATTATGAAAATATCGAGGGCGGTCATGCCGGCGCAGCGACAAACGAGAGCCGAGCTGCTCTTATGGCACGTGAGTACAGCTATCTGTGGATGAAGCTTAAAAAATAGGCATCGCCGCACCTGGTCGATGTCGTAGCCTAGTACTCGTTTCCGAGAGCTTAGCTTGATTCGGAAGGCTGCTATGTTACTTGAAAATCTATGCTTAGAACGCAGCCTGAAACGCAAAAAATCGCGTCGCCCAAACTGACGCCGCTCATGCAGCAATACTGGGATGTGAAAGCTGCGCACCCTGATAAGATCATTCTTTTCAGAATGGGTGATTTCTTCGAAATGTTTCACCGCGATGCTGAAATTGCCGCACCGGTTTTGGGAATTGCGCTGACTTCCAGAAACAAGAAGTCACAAGACGAAACTCCGATGTGTGGAGTTCCCCATCATTCGGTCAGTGGTTCTATCAACAAACTTTTATTAGCTGGTTTCAAAGTTGCAATCTGTGATCAGTTGGAAGATCCAAAAAATGCCAAGGGTATTGTTAAGCGCGGTGTCACACGAACTCTTTCACCCGGAATGGTTTTCGACTCCGAGACTTTGGATGCGCGCACTGCGAACTACCTCGCTAGTTGGGATACAGATCAGAACTTGGCTTTTTTAGATGTTTCGACCGGTGAAGCTTTTTTCTTTCGAGCTGTGTCAGCTCAGCGTCGATGGGAGTTTTTGGAAAGTCTCGGGGCTGTGGAATGGGTATTGGCCTCGCCGAGTTCGGAAGATGCCGAACAAGCGCGCCGTTTTGGAAAGTCGCTCACTCATCATCCATCTCTTGATGTTGTTTCTGCCGACGGAGAGATTTTAATAAATTCGGCGGAAAACTCCGCGCCCGTTTGTGTTCGTCGACTGATTTCTTATGCTGTCAGCCAATTGTCGAACGGCGAGGGACCGCTGAAAGGAGCTGCCCGTCAATGGCTTGCCACTTTACCTCCCTTTGAAGAGCGCGGCCTTGAAAGTCGAATGGTGTTAATGAATTCGACTATTCGACATCTAGAAATCTTCGGCACCTATCGTGGCGAGCGTGAGGGATCTTTAATTCATGCCATAGACCGGACCAAAACCAGTGGCGGCGCGCGCCTTTTAAAGTCGTGGTTGCAAATGCCGTTGGTTCTGCCGGCCGAAGTTGAAGCCCGCCTTGACCGAGTCGAATCTTGGCTAGGTGCCGATAGAGAAAATCGAGAATTGCGCATCCGCTTAGCTCGGGTGGGAGATCTTCCTCGGCGTTTACAAAAAATCGGGCAACCTTCTCGGGGCCCACGGGATTTGGTTTCGCTTGCGCAGTCACTATTGGCTGGAATTGAGGCCTGGAGGGACGCTCGAAAATCAGATTCGACGCTCGATTCAAAATTTCCTTCGATCGACGCACGAATGGAAAAAGTGGCGCTCGAAATTTCACGCGTCTTGGTCGATGAGCCGCCAAATTACGTGCGACAAGGCGGAGCAATTCGTCTTGGGGCTCGCGCTGACTTGGACGAACTTATTCATCTGTCGACGGATGCTGGGCGACTTGTACTCGAGCTTGAGGGTCGAGAACGGGAATTAACGGGAATTCCCTCGCTAAAAGTGAGGTACAACAACGTCTTTGGCTATTCCATTGAAATCACGAACACCCATCGCGATCGTGTGCCGCTGGATCGCTACGATCGAAAACAGACACTGGCCAACGCTGAACGATACACCACCAAGGAGCTATCGGAACTGGAAGCCAAGGTACTTTCCGCTGACGACCGCCGGTTGAAATTGGAAGAGGAAGAGTTTTCCCGCCTAGTTCAGTTTGTTCTTCGCGAGTCGCATGATCTCTTGAAGTTTGCGTTCGCGTTGGCCGAACTTGATGTGGTTTCGTCGCTCGCATGGCTCGCGATGGATCAACGTTACATAAGGCCTAAGTTTCGCGGCTGCAATGGGTCGAATGGTCACCAACCGGTCGCTTTATTCATCGAGGGCTCACGTCACCCAGTGATTGAGCAAACCTTGAAAATGCCATTCGTCGCAAACGACGTGAGGATGGAAAACGGCCAGTGCCTTTTGTTAACAGGACCTAATATGGCGGGAAAGTCGACGCTGATGCGGCAAGTGGCAATCACCGTCATCCTCGCTCAAATGGGGTCGTTCGTTCCTGCTGCTTCTGCTGAACTTTCGATTTTTGATCGAGTTTCGACGCGCATTGGTGCCAGTGACTTTCTTTCTGAGGGACTTTCAACTTTTATGGTTGAAATGAAGGAAACGGCTGAGCTTTTAGAGACCGCTGGCGACCGAACTCTCGTCATTTTGGATGAAATTGGCCGAGGGACCGCAACTTTCGATGGCCTTAGTATCGCTCAGGCGATTTTAGAATACCTTCTGACCGAGCGAAACACGCTCACACTTTTTGCAACTCACTTTCACGAGCTCGCGCAGTTGGAAGCGCGCTTTCCAAAAATACTTACGGCCCATATGGCGATTGCAGAAAAGAAAGGTGAGATCACGTTTTTGCACCGGCTTGAAGCGGGCACAGCGGGGCAGTCATACGGAATTCATGTCGCAAGGCTTGCAGGACTTCCGCCACAAGTGACGTCGAGGGCTGCGAAAATCCTCTCTGAGATCGAGGGAACACTCTCTGCGACCAAGGACGATTTGAACCAAGTTTCCTCTGGCGACGGCGAAAGAGATCCATCTCCGCAGCTGCCTTTTAGTTTTTCTATGTCCGTCGAACCGCCGAAGCCTTCCGTTGATCCGAAAGTTCGACAAGTTTTAACGGAGATTAAAAGTTTTGATGTTGATCGCTCGACTCCGCTTGAAGCCTTGGGCAAGATCTCCAAATGGGCACTGGAAATCCCGAAAGACCTTCATTGAGCTCTCCTGTCCGTCGCCGCGGACGAACTCGATTTCTGTTAAGCGAAGAAGTCTTAACTGAACTTGCGGATCGTTATCTTCCCGCGCCAAGTGTGGTTCCTGATGGAGACGAAGAGAAATCTTCGACGCTTTTGTATGAGCCATTCGCAAGGGCGATGGAAGATGAAATTTTAAAGCGTCTAACGCCGACCAAGGAGCTTCAGCTAGCTTGGGTCGAATCGCTTCCCGTGGCGCTAGGAAGTTGGGCAAGAAGAGAACTGACACCCAAATCCGATCTCGATATCTTGTTTGCAGGTTCCGAGGCCGCGGCAGGGCTCATCACACAGGCCGCGATGGAAGCAGGAATCGGGATCCGAAGCAGAGTCCCCGAAGATCAAAGTGATTGGTCTGTCGGTGTTGAAATGTTCGATGTTCTGGCGCTGTTGACTGCGAGACCACTGGTGGAAGCTGCGGGGCCGCTTTTAAATGAGCAGGTAAAAAAGACCGAAGCGGGTCTTCGCTCAAAGCGTTTAAGGATTTTGACGGCACTTCGGCGCGAGCGCGACGACAGACAAGAACGTTCTAACTCGGTTGCGGGATTTTTAGAGCCGAATTTGAAGTATGGCCCCGGAGGACTACGGGATCTTCAGCAGGCCTTACAGCTTCGTTCGATTTTTCCATTGCGGTTTGAGGATCGAGAACGAGCCCATGCCGCTGAAGTCTATGAGTATTATCGGAGACTGTTTTTAATTTGCCGTGCGAAGTCTCAACTAGCGATGGGCGGCGGCGATCTCTTGAGTGCGCACGAACAACCGGGCCTAGCGGCCTGGATGGGTTTCCCATCGGCGAAAGAGTTCATGCGAGAAATTCAAAAGGGCCTTGCCCGGGTCTCTTTTTATGCGGACGTCGATTTTGCATTTGTGCGCGCGACGGAAGCGGACCTAAAAAAGTTAAATCGCTCTGACCTAGATTTTAGTTTGTTGGCCTCATGGCTTGAAAAAGACCCCTCTATTTTAATGCAGGCCAAAGCAAGAGATCTTGGATTCAAACTCTATCGTCAGGCAATGCGCGGTACAGCCTCCGAAAAAAAATCGGCTCAAGCAGCGCTTGGCCGCATCCTTTTTAAATCTGTCGACCCACGAGAAGATGACCGACTTGCCATCGCGCTATTTCGCTCGCGCTGGATTGATCTCGCCGTCACCGATTTCAAAAAGATTGTCGGCTATGTTCAGCACGATCAATACCACCGCTACACCGTGGACACGCATCTTTTGCAGGCGATTCGAGAAATGAAACGTGTGGCAGCTCGGCCGACAGTCCTCGGGCGATTGAAGGAGCTAGTCCGCGCCATGACTGCGGATGATTGGAAGATTCTTGGTTGGAGCGCGCTTTACCACGATGTGGGAAAGGGAAGTGGTAAAGAGCATTCGGATAGATCCGTTGTTATTGCCAAACAGGACTTTGAGAAGTGGGACGTGCCAGAAAACCTGAGGCCCGAGATCATCTGGTTGATCGAAAGCCACCTCGAGTTATCAGTTGCAGCATTTCGTGGTAACCCCGCCTCGCCGGCGACGTGGCGGTTGCTTCATGCAAAAGGCGTTAAGGGAGACCGTCTGTCCCGGTTGGCCATCTTTACCGCGGTCGATATTTTGGCCACCAATCGAGAGGCCTACACGCCGTGGAAGGAGCGCCTTCTTTTTGATCTCGTGCGGAACCTTGAAAAGCCAGAGGCGGTACAGCTCGCTAAACTTGAAACTCGGCTAAGGGCAACGTCGCGCAAAACGGACTGGCTATCGGTTTTGGATCGCCTGGATCCATTTGTGGTATCTGGCATTCCGACTACGATCTTAGCGGGCGATCTAGAATTTGTGCGAGTTCGAACCGCAGAGGCTGGTGAGTCGATTGATCTTAAGCTCTGTCGAGTCGCCCGCGACAACCGTCTATGGATACGATTCCATGTTAGCCGCGATCAAGCAGGTCTCTTTGTGAAGTTCGCCCGCACCTTACAAGCGGCGGGATTGTCGGTTCGGCACGCAAGCATTTTGTCCGATGTAGATGTCGGGGTTTATGATTGGTTCGAAGTAAAGCCTCCACGCCTATTGAGTGTTCGTGCGCTTGAGGCGAAACTTGTTGCCTTGGCGAAATCGGTTTCGGTTCGAACAAACGACTTTGTGGCTCCTGAAAATCAGATCTTTCAAAGTGTGGATGCTTTGTCGCAAAGTGAATCCGAGTGGGTGATTAGCTTCCAAGGACGCGATCTTCGAGGGGCCTTGATGCAGGCTGCGGAATCACTTTCTCACGTCGGTCTTTCTATTCAATGGGCTAAGGTCCATACGTGGGGACGACAAATTGATGATGTTTTCGGCGTGACACCGCACCCAAATCTTAAGATTGATACAGTTTTGCATAGACTGAAGTCGCGATTAGGCCTCTCGCAAGACGCGACTTTAGAGAGCTGAGTCCGGTTCATTTCGTTTTTGTGAAATAGAGTTATTTCAATAATTTGCTGGCCTTTGAGGCGGTTAAACAAGCTCTTAGTTTAGTTAGTTAGCCAGATTCCCACGTAAAGCCGGACACATGACGAGTCTAGAATTCGATAAAGGTCTTAAATGGGGGCTTGGCAAACGCCGTAAGCTGCTGTCAGACTTTGATACAGGTTGGTGATTATTTGTAAGTCACTAACCGAATGGCGAGCTGATCCGGTCTTATGGATAGAGATGCTGATCGACTCGACTGTTCTAGAGGGATGTTTGAAAAAGTAGAGTTCAGTTTAGAGTTCAGTTTTTAGAGAGAGTTAGTTTTAGAAGCGTTAGATGTAAGTACAGGACGACGAAAGAAGGCCTGGTTTACAGAGAAATAAAAACACAAAGCGGAGGGAGCAAGGATGCTCAGAGATGTGTTGATTCAAAAGGGCCTTTCGAACCGTGAAGCTGAAGTAGCTGAATTGGTTTCTAAAGGATTGTCGAACAAAGAAGTAGCTAATCAGCTCTTCGTCACTGAAAAAACAGTGAAATTTCACCTCACAAACATCTATAAAAAGATGAGCGTGAAGTCGCGTGCTCAGCTGATCGTTTGGTGCTTACCGCACCTCGGTTTCGTGGACAACGAACCAGCTCAGCCGACGCGAAACGAAATTCCAGCTGGCGCTTCGGCGATCAACACGATGCCTGTTGGTAACACAACAGTGTCAGGTCTCACGGCAGGTTCAGCTACGGCTGCTCCAATGCGCACCGAAATTCCAAGCGGTGGCACTGGTGTTGGTAGCGGCGGCAACGGCGACGTTGGCGCATTCGGTATCTGATTCCTCTGCTGGTTACGCGAGGGAGCGGAGTCTCCCTCGTTTCCGCTGAGTCGTAAAAGTTTTTGTTTCCAAAGTAAGGGCTAGGTCGCGCTAGAAGAGACAGCGATCTGGCCTTTGCTGTTTTGAGACGCTTGTTTAGTAGCCAATGTATCGGATTGATGCAGGCAAATACCGCGAAGCCAGCACTTTGGGTGTGCGTCCGCTTGCAGTGCTAGAATTAAAGTCTGCATGAGACGAATCGCAAAACGCCCTACAGCCGCTTCAGAAAGTCACACGATCGATTTTCTGATCATTTCTTTTGGCGTTCATATGCTGCTGGCGTCCCTATTGTCGTCGTCTCTTTTCCGCGACGTCAGCGGCAAGTTCGGTGTCGAAAGCCTGGCCGTGTCGCCAATTCATTTACCTGATGCCGGCGACGGCGAGTTGCTCGTCGTCGATTACATTCCAGCACCGTCTGCGAAACAGTGGCGGGAAGCCTATGATGATTACCCAAATAAACCTCTGGCAGATGCGGATTTTTCGGGTGTCGGAAATCCAGCAAAGACTTCGGCTGAAATCGATCCAAGCGGAAAGTTCGTCCCATGTCGGGAGTTCCGCTGTGTCGCCAGCAATAGCCGAGGTTCCCAGGGACGTATGCACTGGATTCATATATCGAACGTCAGCAGAATTGAAAGAACTCAAAAAGATGGTCCAATCGCATATATCGTGCCGATTGTTGTGACGGAAACATCGGAGCCGATGAATATCTATGTGTCCTCTGATGCTGACGTGACGCCGATCTTAGTGGGCGCACCGGGAGTTCGAATTGAGCGGGCTATTTTAGAAAATCGGAACCATGTCGGGATGACGATCGAGGGTCGCGTTAATTCGCGGCCCGACAAAAGCGGCAAACTCACGAGATATTTTTTAACTAAAAACATTAAGAGCTCAAGTCCCATCGATCATTTTTGGATCGCACCTGAAGACGTCGACCCAGTGCTTAGAGAACAAATGTTCAAGGCAAACAAGTTTATCAGTAGGAGTCGATTACGGAGGCCAGATGAGTTGACAGGTGTACCGCCCGCGCCATCGGGCGGACCTGATCAGATTGTAGATATCAGTCAGATCGTCGGAAAGTCTTCGTGCAAAGAGAGAAATGTCTATGTTGGCGGGGATCAGAGCTTTGAATATGATGTTACGTCCAATTCATCGGCTGGCGGTGGTTCTGTGCAGTTAGTCGCTGACTACCCGGACGAAAAAAACTATGAATTGGCTAGTGACCCTTGTGACCCTCGGCCACATTCGAAGGACGGGACTCGGCAGTCCGCCAAAAATGGATAAGCCGCATATCTTCATCATTTATCTTTACCATCTATCTCTGCCAGAAATAATACGCAGCTCCACAAAGCGCGAGTCCAACGCCCCAATCTGCCAGAGGTCCGCGTGTGACATACGGATAAAACATCAAAGCAAATGCAATCGCGACTAGCTTGAAATTTCCAAATTTTCGGCCGCGACCCAAAAGCCACATGCCGATAATTCCGAATAGCAGGCCTGAAAGTATGCCGGACCAAGTAAAATCCAGCATTCCACTTAAGTCTCCGGACTGCGCTCGTTCCAATTCCGCCAAGCTGTCTTCTAATTGTTTTTGAGCCTTTTCGTTCATATTTATTTTTTAGCCTGCGCCTGGTAACACTTTTGAACAAGCCGAAACTGTGTGAAGCTTCAATACGAATTTGCTTAAAAATAAAAGTTAGGCGTTCTAGCCTTATTAAATGAAGAAGACCGCGAAATCAGCAGATCAGCCCAGCCGAAAAATCCTGGATTCACAAACGACTATGACAGAAATGGTTATGCCCCAACATACAAACGCGCTCGGTAGCGTGTTTGGGGGGGTGATCATGTCCTGGATCGATATCTGCGGTGCAATCACTGCACAAAGGCACGCAAGACTTCCGGTTGTTACAGCATCCATCGATTATCTTCAGTTCGTAGAGCCAGTCTTTATCGGCTGGACGGTAAATTTAAAGGCGAGCGTTAATTATGTTGGCAAAACGTCGATGGAAGTCGGTGTCCGCGTTGATGCAGAAAATCCGCGAACGGGCGAGACTTTCCATACCGCTAGTGCTTATTTGTCATTTGTTGCGCTCGATGCGAATAAGGTTCCGACAGCGATCGCGCCGCTCGAAATAAAAACCAAAGATGAAAAGCGTCGACATGAAGATGCCGTAAAGAGACGAGCGGCTCGCCTCAAGCTTCGCGGGCGCTAACGTTTTGATTCCAGGGAAAGATCGCTGACGAGTTTGCTAAAGGACTTCTTATGTTCTGGCTTGAGCATTTCTCTGCAGCGGCGAAGTGTCGTTTTCTGCGCGAAAGTGAAATCGAGCGGATACTGACAAGACCAATATTTTCCGGGTTGAGCGTACTTGGTGTCGGCCGTGAAATCACTGAGCTGCTTAGTCAGCTTTTCCGCTTTGGATCCGTCGATACTCGATGCTGTGTGACCGGTGCGGCCTTCCTGGGTCAAAACGCCGGTCGTTGCTTTGCGTGATCCCATTGTGGCGAAGAAAACTCGTTGGTGTGTTTGGCCAAAGGTAAGGCGAAAAATCATCGTCATTGAGGAATTGGGATCGGTGGGCGTCGTTTCTTTGATATCCCAGGCCTCGGTATCAACTCTTGGTCTTGCTGATGAACCAAAGGAATCCCGCGAGGGCGCGACTAGTAAGAAAATCGCCCCAAGAACCGCGACGACGGTTTGGCAAATATTCCCATTTTGCGCCATAAGCCGGTTCATTTCGCGGTTCCCCGTTCTGATCTTTTTCTTGGAGCTGTTGCAGTGAGGCCTGCTGGATCCTCGGGAAGTGTGCAAACAGGTTTGCTGAGATTTGCGCAGCTGAGGAGATTTTGGAAGTGGGGCGGTGCCAGGTATGAGAGAAGGCGAGTGTCGTCAGATGGGTAGAGATGGCGATTCGACACATTTCTCGATTCAAGGCGTCCCATACAATAGGTTTGGGCAAGGTCATAGACAGCGAGGCGAAGATCGTCTCGTTTTTTATTTTCGGTTTTGTGCCACAGCGCGAGCGCTTGGGCGCTGAAGGTGTCCGCATAATGTTCTTCGGCTTTTCGATAGCAGCTTTGGGGGTTGCTCGCCTTAAACTGATTCACGATGTTTCGTTCCTGCTCGGTTAAGCCTTTAGGGAGAGAGTCTCGGTAGAGTGAAAACTGCGCGACGTAGATATCATAGTCTTTCGCAAAGCGCCGAGTCGCACAGTTATCAAATTCACTATTTCCGCGAACAGATTCAAGACTTGAATTGGGCACTCGCTCGACTGCTCCGCAGCGAAGCATCGTTTCGGTGTTGGTCGCGTTCACATCAAGACCAAGTTTAATTTCGCTGATCGACCTCGCAAGTGATGGATCGCTCGCGTCGTCACCTGTACTTCCTCCTCCAGCTTCGCCATCCTCGACGGTAAGATCAGCGCCAGCGGCCTTCATGCAGCTAAAGGCTTCACTGGTCAGTTCTTTATGGCGCAGAAGCGGCTTCTTCATATTGCACGTGGAAACAGCGTGACCGATTTCGTGCAGAACGGTCGCCATGATGACGTTGGAATGTGTTTTTACCAGACTGTTGCAAAGTCCGATCGTGTGTTCCATCGGTGAATAGCCCGCTTGCGGTAAACCTGGGTCTGTGGCTTCAAAACAGTGGGAACTATAGGGTCCGGCAATGCTGAACTGGATTTGTTTTATTCGGTCAACGATGGTGCGTGTTTCGATCGACCAAGCCGAAGGGTCACGTCCCCCCGAAACATAGGCGATCGCATATTTTCGTGCGGTGTCTGCTATCGCAAGGGCCCGGGATTGATCAGCCTCGCTTGAGGAGCTTGCGAACTTCTCGAGTTCTTGATGGTGCTCTCTTTTGCCCCAAAGAAAATAATTGAACTTTACTCCATCCGCTTCCGATTTTGATTTCCTCAAATCGAGCGGTGAGTCAGAGTGATCGATACATTGCAACGGTAGTTCTTGAGGTGAGCAAAGCGGGAGTTTGTTGCTTTCCGGTGATTCGGTCAGAGCTTCGGTCAGAGCTTCGGTGGAGATGAGAAACATCATGCCAAACACAATGGACGTCGAAGTGATTAGCAACCTTCGATTCATGGCGCGGTCGCATCCGCTTCGACGAGAAACTCTTTCCACTTTGTCAGCTGAACCGGCGTCAGGGAGACTCGTAGGAACGTTCCGGCCGTGCCGGGTTCGCGTCGGACGATTTTCGTTTCACGGCCGAGATCGAAAATACGATGTTCAGATTCGCGCGGGATAAAAAAGTCGAATTCATGGCTTAAGGCTTCGATTTGTTCCACCATCAGCCGTTTCAGTCGCTCCATCCCTTCACCTGTAAGCGCACTGACAAAAACCCGCGGGAATGCTTTTACATGAAACTGTTTATCAAAGCTTGCTTGATCGACTTTGTTAAAGACGTGAATGACCGGTTTATCGCTCCAGCCAAAGTCCTCAATCAGCTTCTGCACGATCTCCACTTGAGTCGTCATTTGCGGCGAGGAGAGGTCGACCACATGAATTAAAATATCCGCATCGGCGGATTCTTCGAGCGTCGCCTTAAAAGCTTCGATGAGATGTGTTGGCAGCTTGCGAATGAATCCAACCGTATCAGTCACAACCGCCGGTGGGGCGTCAGGCAAAAAAACTTTGCGCGTCGTCGGATCGAGCGTGGCAAAGAGAAGGTCTTTCGCTAAGACATTCGATTGTGTGAGGCAATTGATGAGTGTCGATTTACCCGAGTTCGTGTAGCCAATCAGAGCAAAGCTTGGGATTCGATTTCGCCTTCGCGATGCCCGGTGCTGTGCGCGATGGGAACTTACGTTTTCGAGTTGTTTTTTGATTTGCTTTACGCGTTCGCGAATGCGGCGTCGGTCCATTTCAAGTGCTGTTTCACCTGGGCCTCGAGTTCCTATTCCGCCGCCTTGGCGAGAAAGCGATCCCATCCATGCATCAACCATGCGCGGAAGCTGATCCAGCATTTGCGCAAGCTCAACCTGAAGTTTACCTTCATAGGTTTGCGCGCGCTGAGCGAAGATGTCTAAAATGACTTGGCTTCGATCGACCACGCGAACTTTCCATTCAGACTCTAAGTTTCGAATTTGAACTCCCGAGAGATGCCGGTCGACCGCAACAACGGAAGCTTCGGAGTCCCGAACGAGCTCGCCGATTTCTTGAACCTTGCCAGTGCCGATCAGAGTTGCGGAATTAAATTGTGGTAATACTTGAGTTACCGATCCGACCACTTCGCCGCCAGCGGAGGTCGCGAGCTCTTCGAGTTCGATGAGGCTTTCTTTTAACTCGATGAAGTTTTCAGTTTTAAGTCCGATGCCGACGCAGACAATGCGTTCTTTCGGTTTGAGAAGTGTCTTGCCGGATTCCCATCTTTGGGAAAGTGGCGCATTTGAGACTCTTTTGTCGTTGTCACGTTTTCCGATGGCAAGACCCCCTCATTAGATTGTGAAGGGCA
Organism: Deltaproteobacteria bacterium; assembly: GCA_017302795.1. Classification (GTDB taxonomy): domain Bacteria; phylum Bdellovibrionota; class Bdellovibrionia; order Bdellovibrionales; family JAMPXM01. The sequence goes on from JAFLCB010000008.1 coordinate 179,149, forward strand.
TTTTCGCCAGATTCAAGACTTTCGATGGTCCGGCGAAAAAACTATAGAAAACGGACGTTTAATGAGTGATAGCCGGTCGTTATGGGCAGACCTCAACGAAATCAAAGCGCTTTATAAGCTCTAGGCCCGCTTTAGGCGACGCCTTTACATAAACGCTGAAGTACGACCGAAATTCATCCTCGTTAGATTCCGGCACAATGAAGTAGCGCGCTTCCCCATTTTTGAATTCTGCCGCCATCCATTTTGGACCACCGGACTTGTTAACAAGTTCGAGCAAGAGAGAATCGGTCAGCTTGGTTTCGGTTTCCGTGTCGACCAATTCAAAACCGTCCGGAATCTCGAACCCCTTCGTGTTCCAGTAGGAGGTCGATTTCGCAGTTGGAGTTTTTGCGCTCAGGGTGTCATCCTGCGCCTCGCGGGAGGACGCCGAAAGCCAGGTCTCGGTGAGTACACAATCATCAGCTCCGGGTTTATTCGCCGTCTTCAACTTCGCAGGGGAGAAAGATTTTACTTCAGAAAGGCTTTTCCCGTCTTTGTATTGCCCGTTCGTTTCCACTGACTCTTGGCGGACGATCCACATTTTTACAGCCGATCTACTTTTGAACTCGTTAGAAGCTGCCGGGAACTGAGCGACAGGAACGCGGAAAAAAGTGGCGCCGTTTAAAACAATCATGTGACCAAGTGCCGAAGCTGATTTCCCGGCGTTTGCCGACCCAGCTTTTCGGGCCAAATTTCCGGCCGGGTTTTGGGCCCGGTTTATGGCTTTAGCATTATCGGCTCCTGCAGCGTTACTGAAGGAGAAACCAATTAAAGCGACACTCCAAAAACAGGCCGCGATCAAAAACACCCGAAGCGACATTACAGGTGTCTTTCGCCCGGGCCTGGGAAAGTTGAGCTATTCTCCATGAAGGCTTGAGCTTCAAGGGCCGTAAGTGCGACGGTGTTAACGATATCATCAACCGTGCACGTGCGCTGAAGCACGTTGGCAGGCTTCCTAATTCCCATCAGAAAAGGACCAATCACTTCGCCGCCGCCAAGCTGCTGAACGAGCTTGTAACTTATGTTTCCGGCGTCGAGATTTGGGAACACCAAAATATTCGCGCCATTTTTTACTTCGCAAAACGGGAAAATCCGTTCAACGATGTCGGGGTTAACCGCAGTGTCAGCTTGCATTTCGCCGTCGACAATTAAATGTGGATACCGTTTTTTGACGATCTCAGCCGCTTGGCGCATCTTTGACGGGTTATCGCCGCGAGATTTAAAGTTTGTGTATGAGAGCATCGCGATTCTTGGTTGAATGCGGAAATATTCTGCGACTCGGGCCGCATGAATCGCAATCGTCGCCACTTGTTCGGCCGTCGGGTTGATGTTGACCGCTGTATCGGCAAAGAACAGCATTTTGTTTTTAAAGATAACAAGGTTCAAACCGCTAGCAGTCTTACGAGCTCCGGCGCCAATGATTTCAAAGATCGGTTTCACGCAATCAGAATAGTTTTGTGTGGCGCCAGTGATCATCGCGTTCGCGTCGCCCATGTGAACCATCATCGATGCAAAATAGTCAGGATCAGCCATCAGTCGTTCGGCCTCGCGGCCCATAACGCCTTTGCGATTTCGCATTTCGTAAAGCTTATCGATATACTCACGGTACTTTGGATGCTGTGACGGGTGCACGATGGGCAATGTCTTAAGGTCATCAAAACCAAGCATCTCCATGCGTTCTAAAACTTGATCTTTGTGTCCTAGCAATACCGGCTGGATCAATTCCTCGTGGGCAATGGTTTGAAGTGCTTTCAGAATTTTTGTTGACGTACCCTCTGGGAAAACAATTGTTGGCAGCGGCTTTCCCGACGCCTTCGCTTGATTCTTCACGCGGTGAATGACCGAGCGAACAAAGCCGGTGCGCGCACCTTGAAGGGCTTCAAGTCGATCGCGATAGGCCTGGAAGTCGGTGATCGGGTGTTTGGCTACGCCCGATTCCATCGCCGCTTTTGCAACCGCCGGAGTCACCCAAAGAAGAACTCGAGGATCAAAGGGTTTCGGGATTAAATACTCGGGACCAAAACTGAAGCTCTGGCCACCGTAGGCGGCCGAAACTTTTTCTGGCACTTCTTCTTTCGCAAGTTTCGCTAGGGCGTGAACAGCCGCCAGCTTCATTTCTTCGTTGATCTGTGTTGCGCGAACGTCAAGTGCACCGCGGAAAATCGACGGGAAGCCCAGGACGTTGTTAACTTGGTTGGGGTAGTCCGATCGACCAGTCGCAATGATGCAATCAGGTCGAATGGCCTTTGCAGTTGGTGGATCGATTTCTGGATCTGGGTTCGCCATAGCAAAAACAATGGGCCGATCCGCCATCACTTTTAGCATTTCCTCGGTCATCGCTCCGGCAACTGAAAGGCCAACGAACACGTCGGCACCTTTCAGCGCATCCAGCAAAGTTCTCGCCGATGATTCGACGGCGAATTGCTCTTTGTACTTGTTCATGCCCTCTTTGCGGCCCTTGTAAACGACCCCCTTCGAATCGCACATCAAAATGTTTTGCGGCCTCACGCCAAGGGCCATGAAAATTCGTCCGCAAGAGATAGACGCGGCACCAGCGCCATTCATGACGAGCTTGATTTCGCTCATCTTGCGGCCAGTAACTTCACAAGCGTTCAGAAGTGCTGCGCCCGAGATAATCGCAGTCCCGTGCTGATCGTCATGGAAAACAGGAATCTTCATTTCGCGTTTTAGACGTTCTTCGATTTCAAAACACTCAGGGGCTTTGATGTCCTCTAAGTTGATTCCACCGAAAGTAGGTTCGAGGGCTTTGACAGCTGCACAAAATTCGTCGACGGATTTCGTGTCGAGTTCAAGGTCGAACACGTTGATGTTCGCAAACGTTTTAAAGAGGACCCCTTTACCTTCCATAACAGGCTTTCCCGCCAGAGGCCCAATATCGCCAAGACCGAGAACCGCTGTTCCATTGGTAATTACGGCAACGAGATTTCCCTTGGTCGTGTACTCGTAAACTTTTTCCGGATCTTTTGCGATTTCCTTACACGGCGCTGCGACGCCCGGAGAGTAGGCCAATGAAAGAGCGCGATCAGTAGAAACGGGTTTACTTGAAATGACCTCGACTTTCCCTGGGGTCGGCCTTTGGTGATAGTCGAGTGCATCGCGCTCGAGCTGATTTTTTTCGCTCTGGCTAGGGGATTTCGCGGCTGGCTTTTGTTGCGGCTTATCTGATGTCATGGATTAAGCTGTCTTTCGCTAGTTGCTGTTAATCGCTATTTGAAATGCGGCCCTGCGTTGTGCAGGATGTGAATGAACCTGAGCCTAAGAAGCGTCTCTTCTCAAGTCAAATCGAGGCGCAAGCTGACAAATCAATCTGTTGGTTGTCCGAATTATCAAAACAATTGGTGCCACGTGAGATGTTTTCTTTGACAATAATTCTGAAGGAATTTCGAATGTTTATGCTTCCAACGTCGGAAAAGCTCGAAGGAGTCAATTATGTCAAATAAATCAGTTCAACCAAAAGGCCCGCGCGATGTCGTTATCGTGGATGGATTGAGAACTCCATTTGCAAAAGCCGATACTAAATTAAAAACCGTGCACCCGGCAGAACTGGGACGAATTGCCCTGCGTGAACTTTTCGCGCGAACCAACTTTGATCCGAACTTAGTTGATGAAGTCATCATCGGCAATACGGGAAGCCCGTCGGATGCGGTCAACATTGGCCGTGTCGTGGCACTCGGAGCAGGCGTGCCGCAGCGGGTTTCCGCACACACAGTGCACCGAAATTGTGCGTCGGCGATGGAGAGTATCGCAACTGGGTTTGATAAAATTAAAGCTGGAATGGCGGAAGTGGTAGTGTCGGGCGGAACCGAGAGCATGTCACAAATGCCTTTGATCTACTCGAACGAAGTGACCAAGGCGATTGCAGGTTTGGGTGCTGCGCGCTCGCCGGTTCAGCAATTGGGCGCTCTCGCTGGTCTTGTGGGTGCGGATGTGAAGTCGATCATGGGACTGTTGACAACAAGTCCGATGGCGCGGGCACCTTATAAGCCGAGAATAGCAATCGTTGAAGGCCTGACGGATCCATTTGTCGGAAAAAATATGGGAGAAACTGCCGAGCTTCTCGCCAAAGAATGGAATCTGTCGCGTGAAGACCAGGACAAATTTGCTCTTCAGTCGCATCAAAGAGCCGTTGCAGCTATGAAGAATGGTGTGATGGCAGAAGAGATTACTCCCGTATACTTGCCTCCAAACTTTAAAGAAGTGGTTGAGCAAGATATTGGGCCGCGCGATGGCCAGTCGATGGAAGCTTTGGGGAAATTGAAGCCGATTTTTGATCGAAAAAACGGCACAGTAACTGCCGGCAATGCTTGTCCAATCACGGACGGCGCAGCGATGGTCCTTATAATGAGTCGCGAGAAGGCAGAGAAGCTGGGATTAAAGCCGATCGCTCGTGTCTTGTCCTATGCTTTTGCCGGCTTGGAGCCTGAGCGCATGGGACTCGGTCCTGTGTACGCTACGCCAATCGCGCTTCGCCGCGCGGGCCTAGAATTTTCGGATCTCGACTGTATTGAACTAAATGAGGCCTTTGCCGCACAAGTGTTGGCATGTACGGCGGCGATGGAAAGCGACAAATTCGCGAAAGAGAAACTAGATCTGCCAAAAGCTGTCGGAAAAGTTGATTTCACAAAGCTCAACGTCAATGGCGGGGCGATTGCGCTGGGGCACCCGGTCGGCGCTACAGGAACGCGACTTGTATTGACGCTGATGAAGCAGCTCAAACGAAGTGGCAAGGAGTTCGGTTTGGCGACGTTGTGCATTGGTGGCGGTCAGGGCGGAGCAATGATTCTTCAGAGCGAAGCCTAAAAATACGATTGCCGAAAAATACTAAATCAGAGGCGAACTTAAAATGGAAATTTCACGCGAGAAAGATTCTAAGCGACAAGGAACTGACAGCATGAGCATTCAAGAGTCTATTCGTATAGTACCTAAAGATGATGTGGCCCTTATTGAATTTGATTTAGTCGGCGAAAAGGCTAATAAATTTTCGACACCGGTCATGGTTCGTTTCAAAGAAGTTTTGGAAGAGGTCGGACGAGGGCCTTACGCAGCCGCAGTTATTGTTTCTAGGAAACCGTCTATTTTTATAGCTGGCGCGGATATCGATGAAATTCGAGCGATGAAGAAAGTCGATGACTTCAAATCTGCAATTACCAAAGCTCACGATATTTTCGGACTTATTGAACAGATGAAAATCCCGGTGATAGCGGCTGTTAACGGCGCATGCATGGGCGGCGGTTGTGAAATGATACTTGCCTGCGATTACCGTTTCGCGAGCGACGATCCGTCCACTAAAATCGGTCTACCGGAAGTGAAGCTAGGAATTATTCCAGGTTTCGGCGGCTGCGTTAGACTTCCGCGAGTCATCGGTTATCAAGCGGCGCTCGATATCATCGTCAAAGGTGGCGCGGTCGATTCTCGCAAAGCAGAAAAGCTGGGACTTGTCGACCAAGTCATGCACCCGTCGCTTCTAGAAAAACGCGCGATTGAATTCGCTAGACAAATTGCAAATAAAGGAAAGCGTCGCAAACAGTACCAACCGAAAGGTGCGGTGATGGCTGCGATGGAACTCCTGCCGGCCAGATTGTTTGTATTTGGCCAGTGGAAGAAGGGGACGCTCAAAGAAACCTCTGGGCATTACCCAGCACCCGTCAAAGCTATCGAAGTGGTTGAAAAGACCTATGGGATGTCGGACCAAACGGCGGCACTAAAAATCGAAATGGACGGCTTTTGCGAAGTGGCCGTCACTGACGTTTCAAAAAATCTAATCAATGTGTTCTTTTTGATGGAGTCCGTGAAAAAGAAGACGGGTGTTTCTGGCGACGTGAAAGCGCGCCCAGTGAAGTCACTTGGAGTGCTTGGCGCGGGCACCATGGGTGGAGGCATCGCTTACGTCGCTGCTGACAAGGGAATCGACGTCCGCATGAAGGATATCAATTATCCAGCGGTCGCCCTTGGTCTTCGCCATGCCCGTGATCTTTGGGATAAACTTGTAAAGCGCAAAAAAATCGATCGGTACGAATTCAATCGGAAGATGGCGAAGGTCACCGGTGGCTTGGATTTCGCTGGCTTCAAGCAACTCGACGTTGTGGTTGAAGCCATCGTTGAAGACATGGGGATCAAAAAGAAAGTCATCGCTGAAACAGCTGCCAACTGCCGGCCAGATTGTATTATTGCGACGAACACGTCGTCCTTGTCCGTCACAGAAATGGCGAAAGGGCACCCGCATCCAGAAAATTTTGTCGGGATGCACTTTTTCAACCCAGTCCACAAAATGCCTTTGGTGGAAGTCATCCGCGGGGAAAAATCCAGCGATGAAGCAGTAGCCACGATCTTTGAACTCTCGAAAAAAATGGGCAAACTTCCGGTGGTCGTAAAAGACGGTCCTGGATTTTTGGTGAACCGAATTCTAGTACCGTACTTGATCGAAGCGGCGTGGCTTCTTCAAGACGGGATGTCGGTCGAAACAGTGGATCGCCGATACAAACATGAATTCGGTATGCCGATGGGGCCGTTTGCTTTGATGGACGAAATCGGAATTGATGTTTGCATCAAAGTTTCTAAAATCTTTCACGAATCGCTTGGCGAAAGGATTATGATTCCGCCGGTGATGAAGAAGCTTTCAGAAAACAAAGAGCGCCTCGGGAAAAAGAGCGGAAAAGGATTTTATGTTTACGACGAGAAAGGGAAGTCGTTAGGAGTAGACGCGACAGTTTATTCCGAGCTCGGGCTTCAGGCGCCAAGCGATAAGCTCTCGGCCGAGGAAACCGTTCGTCGCGGAATCTTCCCTATGATCAACGAAGCGGCCCTTGCGCTGATTGAAGAGCATGTGGTCGAAACGGCTGATGAAGTCGATCTCGGTATGATCACTGGGACGGGCTTTCCGCCATTCCGCGGAGGACTGCTTCGATATGCAGACTCGGTTGGTGCGAAGATCATTTGCGACGAGCTTGAGGTTCTAGCTGGAAAATACGGCGAGCGCTTCAAGCCATGTACACCACTTAAGAACATGGCGAAGACCGACCGTAAGTTTTATTCTTAATGCTGCAGAAAGGCCCTCGCTAGCTATGGGGGTCTTTAGCTTTTGATTCGTCGGATCTGGTGTCTAGGGTTTGAACAGCTGTCATCTGTGCTTGTCACACTTGAACCGGGCTGTCTCTTTTGATTCTGATCTATGAATAAATGAAGCTTGGCCTCAATGCCCCTCAATGCCGATGGCCCGAGCCTTGCCCTACCTGTATATGCGTCTCCAAATGGAGTCGCGTGAAAGCAGGAGGTCCACAATGAAGACGTGCATAACGACACAAGCGGCGCCTAAGCACAAGGCGGCCTCGCCTAACAGGCCAATGTCGTCCATCAAGAATGTCGTCGCTTTATTGCTGGCAACGCTCAGTCTAGCCGCCTGTAGTAAGGAAGAAGGCTCTACGCCAATCATGGGTCGCAACGGTCAAGCGATCAACATCGCTGCCGCTGCAGGAATCTCATTAAATGGTTGGGTCATTGTCGATGCTTCTCAACAAGATTTGTTTCAAGATGCCGTCACTGGGTTTGTAGAAGCAGCCATGCCGGCCGAGTACTTGGGCTATGTTTCCGGACGCGCCACTGGCGGTACCGGATTTTTCGTCGGCGGAAAAGTAGAACTTCAGACCGGAATTCTCAGTGCAACGGCTAGCAATCCGCAAACAAACGTGCGCTTAGATTCGAAGCTTTTGGTCGGGATCTATGATGAGTTTACGGGACGTCCCGATGCCAGCGGAAAAGTAGTCGAGCCGATTTCGCGCTACCTCACGCAGTCGTCTGGCTACGTTCAAGGGAACCGCGCTATTTTGAAGTTTACAGATTCTTTAGGTTCGATCGAAATCGATGGCACATTCGATTCGAACACTTTCGAGGGAACAGTTACTTACGACAACCTCCGTCGCCACGACGGCCAAGGCGAAGGCGCTGCTGGAAATATAGGATGGATTCAAGTTCCTACCTGTCAGTTCTTCCGCTGTCGATAATCTGATTGGAAAGTCTAACGCATAGTACCCACATTGCTCCGTCGCGGAGCGAAAATTTCGATGTGAAAAGTTTGATTTCGCTGCTGGATGCACCACACAATGGCGGCGTATGCCGCAATCTTCACTCCCTCTGCAACGTTCCCCATTTTCCTTTTCGCGCTCGACTTTGGATTGCGTTGTCGGTGGACGTTCGGCGCTCGATCTTTCGCGCCTTGAAATTTTCACGAAATCAGAAGCAAGAGAGTTCGTTCAAACGTACGGTTACGATCTCGATAACCCGGCCGAGCGAGACGAGCTCTGGGCCACGCATCGACGCGCATTAGCGATGATCCGCGAACAGCTTTTGGATGAGGGCGAGGAAGTCCCCGCTGAGATCTCTGACCCCACGATGCTGGATGATTTGTCGGATCTTTTGCTGTTGGCCAGTAGTCGCGAACCTGGCGCTGCTCATTTGCAAAAGTGGGCTTGTGCACTGTTAAAGGTAATGCACGTGTACGTGCACCTGCGAAACGATTTGTTTTCCGCATTTCGAGACGAAATTCAGCGCCAAATTCTAAAGCCTCTTGAGGCGGCCATTTCGATCGAGGATGGACGGACTTTTATAAACGCGTCCGAGCGGTTTGAGCTCGGTCGTTTTGAAGTGAAGCCATTTAAAACAACGGCATCGTCGGTGATCAAACTTCTTGCGCGTCCCGAGAGAGTGGCGTTGACGCTACTTGATAAGCTAGGCGTCCGATTTGTGACGAAGAACGTTTTTGATTCTTTTCGAATTGTCAGGTTTCTAGTTGAATCTCATATCGTCAGCTATCCGCACATTATTCCTGATCAAAGCTCGAATACTTTATACCCTCTGAATTTGTTCGTCGAAGCAATGGATGAGCTTGAACATTCGCAAGCGAAAGAAGGCTCGATTTCAGACGCGGTTATTGAGGATTGGCTTCTAAAAAGTTTTGAAGACCATGCCGCACGCGCCGAGTTCAAAGAAAAATTGAACCAGTTCTCTGGGCCTGATCATCGATTTATAAAGTTCATCAATCGGAAATTAATCACGGTGAACGTCGGGTCTGAGCAAGCCAAGCGAAGTTTTCGCTTTTTCTATCCATTTGAAATTCAGATTATGGACGAGGCGACCTGGCATAAAAATCTGTCCGGACCGACTGCCCATGATCAATATAAAGAACGCCAAAGAAAGCGCGCGCGCGAACGGGCATTTGGGGTATCCCATGAAGTTCTCTAGCTTACCCATCTATGTCGCGACCGTGCTTCGCGCTTTAATTGGAATAGTTTTGCTCCCTCCTTGGACTGTCTTTGTAAGTGTGACAGTGATTCTCTTAGGTGCCCTCGGGCGAATCGATCAGGTCACGTATTGGATGGCAACGTGGTCGAAGGCCGTGCTTTGGTTTTATGGCGTCGATGTCATTCATGACGGCTTAGAAAAAATCCCGGCCCAAGGTGGTGCGATTTTGCTGTTTAATCACCAAAGCCATTTTGATGTGCCGGCGGTGACGGCGTATTCCGGACGACGACTTCGCTACGGTGCTAAAATTGAACTGTTCCGGATTCCCTTTTTCGGTCCTGCGATTCGCGCTTCTGGTTGTTTGCCAATTGCTCGAGACAATCGAACGGAAGTGCTAAGAATCTACGACGAGGCCGCAGCGCGCTTCAAAGAAGGCGTCGTGTTCGCGTTGGCTCCTGAAGGAACGCGACAAGCAAAGCCAGTGCTTGGAAATTTTAAAAAGGGTCCGTTTATTTTCGCAGTCAAAAGTAAAGTGCCGGTCGTTCCTGTCGTCATTGAAGGTGCAGACAGAGTGCTGCCGAAGGGCGATCTCCTCGTGAATATTGGGCAGTGGAGAAGGACTATTCGCGTTCGCGGCCTTGATCCGCTTTATCCCGCGGTGGTAGGTGAGTCAGAACCTCTGGTAAACAGTGCGGTAACGGATTTGTTAGAGCGTTCGCGAACAGAATTTGAAAAAAGCTATTTGGAGCTTCAAAGGTTAGCTCAAGCGGCGAAACGCGGCGCTAGTTCTGGAGAACCCATTTGACGCCTCGGTCGGCGGTTCGCATTCTGACGGGCCGAGACCTACCGACATCAAGTTGAACTTCGATTACATCGAGTAGGCTGGATTTGTCGTTGATGACGCTGACATTTGAAATTCGAAGCCGCGCAGGCGGCAATCCAGTCTCCGTTTTTACTTTTTCCACGAGTCGGTCCCAACGGATCCATTGTTCAAAACTTTCTCCGTGATCCCGCGACATATAAGGGCCAATTAAAATCAGTCCGCTTTTCGTAATCGCCAAGGGATAATTCTTATCTTCAAATTTCGGAATCTTCGCCCATTCTCGGCCATCGCGACTTTTAAAAATTCCTTTCGCACTTGCGAAACGAAGTCCCGGTACGGCGTCGCTCGCGACCATGTCGAAGATTGCACGATTGAGCAGATCAGAGGTTGTTACCTTCATCGGCGGAACAAATCCCGGTTGGTCGACCCGGTCGTCAGAAATCGGCCACCACAAAAAACCGTGTTCGGGAACTTTCACATAGCCCCAGCGAAGGTACTTTGAATCGATGACTTTTAAGACTTCCGGGCCTTGAAGATGTTTGATGATGTCAGAGTTCGGGTAGGGCGAAGAGCGAAGCTCAAGCCCGGAAACGAGCGTTCTGACCGAACCATCCGCAAGGTCGACCGGGAGCCAGGCATCCCTTCGATCGATCCATGCCGAGCCTGCTTCAGTTTGAAACTCAAGCCAAAGATGTCCGTCTGCATCTTTAGTCTGGATGACAGAAATTTCTTTGAACATAGGAAGACGATCGATCGGTGCAGAGCTTGATTTTGCTTGAAGGCGGACCGGAGTTTCACGAAACACCACGGCTCTTTCGATTTGATTTCCCTGATCGCGGATCAATGCTTCATTGAGAATCCAAGAGTCATGGTTGGGCGTCGAATCGCCAAGTACTCGCCCTCGTGACCAGGAACTTGTTGTCTCTAGGATGATGACCTGAGAATTCTTTGGAATACGTCGCGAACGAAGAGCATCCATCGAAGGAGCTGACCGATCCGGCTCATTACGAACGGTGCGAGCGATCGAGGACATTTTCAGCGAAGTGAGTAGGTGATCTTCCGCCACCCAACCATATTGGCCCGCGTGTTGAACGCGGAACCACCTCTGCATAGCGGCGTCGCGGGAATCGCGAGTGCGCGCCTCTAGCCAGTCCCTCGCGTGGAATCCAGAAGGGTAGCGACTTTCTGGACGCAAATACACTGGTATGCCTGGCTCTTGGCTTGTCGCAACTGCTGCGTGCGCATGGAAACTGGAAGCAGTGAGAACAGCTAAAACAAACGTCGCAACAAACGCTGTGTGTCGCAAGACGCTACGGAGGGTTTGAGTGAATATTTCGAAATTCTGCATTTACGAGATTAGTTTCGCTCGGTAACGTCCGTCTGATGATATTGATGCAGTGGGCCTCCTCCTTATTCTATTCTTTGGTCGGGCTTTTTGTCGGACTTATGGTTGGCTTTTTGCCTATTCAGCCTGCGCACACTGAGGATTTGGCAGAGCGATTTGGAAAGTTTGAATGGTTAAGTCCGTGGATCGAAACTGGTGGGACTTATCTCGAACCGCGTGATGGGCGCTTTCAACTATTTAGCGCAAGCTTTGGTGGCCGCTGGATCGGCGCACTTTCTGAATTGCAAGACAACCGATCGATGGAGGCGCAGGTCGCCTTCGGAACGCGTTCTCTTGTGGCGCGCCCGTTGAGATATTCCGTGGATCTCGCTCAGGCAGATTCTTCGCACCCCGTTTTAACTGATGCGTTCGCGGGCGTACAGGGCGTTTGGGGTCGACTGCGTTTCGGTTTAATCCCTATGAAATTCGGACTTGAAGAGGGTAACGAAAGTGTTCGAACTTGGGTTCGGCCGCTTATCATTCGTCGAGGTCTTATCGGTCTCAGGGATACGGGGCTGCATTATTCTGTTTCCTCGGGCGGCTTCTATTCTGATTGGTTTGTTCATAATGGCGAAGGCGGTGAGGATCTTGACCGCGAGCTATGGATGACAGCGCGTTGGGAATACCGGCTGCGCACGTCACGCGTTCAATGGCGCTGGGGAGCTTCCGGGCAAGTTGGTCGCACGGCCCAAGTGGCAACCCATCCGGCAGGAAGTGTCATCGATGCTAATGTCGAACTGGATGTCGATCAACCAAGCCGGCTGAGGTTCGCGTCGCTTTACATGTCGTCAGATTGGATGATCGGCGAAGGTCAGCGAGGCGACGAAAATGATCGAAGGTTTGGCTTCGAGGCAGAAGCGTTTGGAGGCGAAGTTCTGCAAGATGTCCGGGCTCGTCGGTTACGGTCTGCCCGCGTTGACTTTCACTGGGACCCCGAAGACTTTTGGGGACTATTCTTGCGCGGAGAAGTGTTCGATCCCGATGCTCACGTTTCGGGCGACATGACCCATGAAGCGAGCTTTGGAATTCAACGTTACTTCCTACGTGGTTCGATGAAGCGTTCACTTCGCGGGCTAATGGTGGCGACGAAAGAGGTTATTGAAAATCGAGAACAGGATCGTCATCGGTTTGAGTTTCGCTTAAGGTTTTCTCCGGATCTCATCGATTAAAATCTTGAGTCGCCGAGGTCGACTCCGTTAAAGTTCGGCAGTTACTAACGGCTTCTTTGTCGGTCGACGTTCTGGTCGTTTTTTAGGGAGAACTATATGGGAAATAACATTCAGCTTTTAGGTGTTGTTGGCGCGGGCCAAATGGGAAATGGGATCGCACAGGTCGCGTCGGCTTCAGGAATTCAAGTCGTGATGGTCGACATTTCTGCCGCAGCTGTTGAAAAAGGCGTGGCGACGATTTCCTCCAGCTGTGATCGACTCATCAAAAAAGAAAAAATGTCGGAGGTCGATAAAGGCGCGCTTTTGGGTCGGATCAAGACTGCGACCGATACGTCGGCTTTGAATGCGTGTGACCTGGTTATTGAGGCGGCGACAGAAAATGTCGAGTTAAAATTGAAAATCTTCGCTGACCTCGATTCTAAAGTTAAAAAAGACGCGATTCTTTGCACGAACACGTCATCCATTTCCATTACGAAAATTGCGGCTGCGACAAAAAGACCGGACAAAGTTGCCGGCATGCACTTCATGAATCCCGTTCCGTTGATGACGTTGGTCGAGGGAATTCGCGGGCTGCAAACTTCGGCTGATACATTTAAGGCTGTCGAGGGTTTGGCGAGTAAAATGGGAAAGGTATTCATCGAAGGTCGCGACATACCTGGCTTTATCGTCAATCGCATTTTGATGCCGATGATTAACGAGGCATTCTATGCGCTTTACGAAGGAATTGCTGAGGCTAAGGGAATCGATGAAGCGATGAAGCTTGGAACTAATCAGCCCATGGGACCACTGACTCTCGCTGATTTTATTGGTTTGGATACGTGTCTCGCAATTATGAATGTGCTGCACGACGGTTTGGGCGACACGAAGTACCGTCCCTGTCCATTGTTAGTGAAATACGTCGAGGCGGGTTGGCTAGGTCGAAAAACAGGTCGTGGCGTTTACACGTACTAGCTGGCGTGGCACCGAGTTTCCAGTTGGGACTAGAAGGTGACTATTAAGTTTTTCGAGAAGCAGTGCCGGTTGGCCGCTATGAAAACCGATCCGGTTGGCCGTAGTCCAAATCATATAGCCTATAAATTCTTGCGAGAGGTGCTCACATGACTTTACCTACTTTAAAAAACATCGAGCTTGCCCGAGAAGGAGCTGTCTTAGTCGCGACAATCGCGCGCCCCGAGGCGCTCAACGCATTGAACAACGACAGCGTTGATTCCATTTCTGCCCTTGCCGATTTTGCCGCTGGAGATTCGCTGACGAAGGTTCTCGTCATCACTGGTAAAGGTGAGAAATCTTTTGTAGCTGGTGCAGACATCAAGGGTTTTGAGGGTGTTTCGCCGAAGGGTGCAGAAGAAATCGCGCAACGTGGGCAGACGGTTTTTACGAAGCTGACCCTCTTAGAGAAACCAGTCATTGCGGCAGTCAATGGATTTGCATTGGGCGGCGGGCTTGAGCTTGCCTTGGCTTGTGACCTGATCATCGCAAGTGAGAAGGCGAAGTTTGGACTTCCCGAATGTAAACTTGGTTTAATTCCTGGCTATGGCGGTACTGTTCGTCTACCGCGTTTGATTGGTACTGCTAAAGCCATGGAAATGGCGCTGACGGGTGGAATGCTATCAGCAGATGAGGCGTTGAAAGTTGGACTGGTTGTAAAAGTCGTTCCTCATGGTGAGGCTTTAAAGGCTTCGTTAGAACTTGCGACACAAATGACGGCGCGAGCACCACTGGCTTTGGGTTTTATTAAACGGTCCATTCAAGAAGGACAGGCAATGTCGGTAACTGCGGCACAGGCCTTAGAGGCAAAGTACTTCGGATCGGTGTTTGCCACTGAAGACAAAACGGAAGGTGTCCGCGCCTTCATCGAAGGTCGCGAGCCGAAGTTCACAGGCCGCTAGTACATTCGATGTTTAAATTTCCGGTTCTAAATTTGCGGGCGTCCACGGGGCGCATCGCGCGGGTGTGGTCACGAGCACGATCAGCGTGCGCGCGGGGACGTGCGTGCGGGTGTGCTAACGAGCGCGATCAGCATAGGCACAGCGTGCGCGTGCGGGTGTGCTAACGAGCACGATCAGCATGGGCACAGCGTGCGCGCGGGGACGTGCGCGCGGGTGTGCTAACGAGCGCGATCAGCATAGGCACAGCGTGCGCGTGCGGGTGTGCTCACCAGAAAAATCCGCATAGGCGCAGGCGGGCGCAGGCGGTGGACACCTGCTTTCGCAGAAAGCTCAGTTTGCGCTTCGAATCGCAATGTCCATCCTTCGGAAAGTAAGACCATCGATCAAATCGAAATTACGGTGAAATATTGACTCTTTAGATAGTCTCAATTATATTGCCCCGCTGATGAAACAGATGAATTTGTTTTTACAACCAACGCCAGAATTTCGAACGGTTAAACGGTCGAACGTTGTCGATAAAAACAGTGCCGATAAAAACGGTACCAATAGAAACAGTGCCGAAAAAAACAGTGCCGATCGAAAACAGAGGCATTTAAAAAAAGAATGGCGCTATCTCGATCGGCGAACACACGGTGGAATGACATCTAACGGACGAAGGAAGCAGCGACGTCCACTTGCGACGAAAAAGTGGATTCATGTTGTTTTGAAATCAGATCGTGCCGTAGGAAGTAAAAGTTTTTTGACGGCCAAAAACCAAGTTTTTCTGGAGCGACTGCTGAAGTTGAAGGCGAGGAAGTTCGGAGTTGCAATCGCTGACTTCGCGAATGTCGGAAATCATATTCACCTAAAAATTCGAATTGCCGATCGTATGGAGTTTGGGAAGTTTTTGAAATCTGTGACCGCGCAAATTGCGAGGTTTGTGACGGGCGCGCGCCGAGGACATCCGTTTGGTCGTTTCTGGCAGGGCTTGGCCTACACGCGAGTTTTGTCGTCGCGTTACGAAGAAGTTCAGCTCCGAGGCTATATTGCTGCTAATCGGCTAGAAGCCTCATTGCCAGGAAGTGCTGGGAAAGCTGCCCGAGAAAAGTGGCTCGCCGAATTCAATAGGCACATACAACGGCTTCGACGAATTGATTTCGGAACACCTGTGGCCAGTGGTCAACGCTTTGAGCCCGGTTGAAACAACCGGTTGAACCATTTTTTTTGCTGACAAGGAGCATGGGCCTGATGGCGGCCCCGCGGAACCCGGCTGAGCCCCGCCTAGCGCCGTGCACCCCGCAGAACCTGACCCACACCGCGCGTCCCAGCGGAACCCGGCTGAGCCCCGGGCGACTAACGCGCAACGGCAATGCCGGCCTTCTAAAACATGGACATGTCCCGCGCCTTTGGCCGTTGTTCAAAGTTTAGTGTGAATCTCCCCTTGCTCTCCGAGGCCTGCCCCTCGCGAAAATTTCCACCAAGGTTTGTGTGACAGTTTTGCTTCGAGACTGATAAGTTTTCGCCCTATGCCGAACTCAGAAAACACCAAGCCTCAAAGCGACGGGCAAGCCTCGTCTCATCTACAGCCGAATGAACTTTCCGACGGTAAGAAGAACGCGAAAGTTCCGTCGCATTCTCCCAAGAGGTACCAGCTCAAAAACCCAGTTCGTATTGTGACAGCTGCCTCTTTGTTTGACGGGCACGATGCGAGCATCAATTTAATGCGAAGACTTTTACAAGACTCTGGTGCCGAGGTGATTCATCTTGGTCACAACCGCTCGGTGCTGGATGTCGTCAATGCGGCTCTTCAAGAGGGCGCACAAGGAATCTGTCTTTCAAGCTATCAAGGCGGTCACATGGAGTACTTCAAGTACACCAAAGATCTCTTGAAGGAATCTGGTAGTTCTCACGTAAAAATTTACGGTGGTGGTGGTGGCGTTATCGTTTACGACGAAAAACGCGAACTCGAAAAGTATGGCATAGATCAAATTTTTCATCCTGATGATGGGCGAAAGCTCGGTCTAGAAGGGATGATCGATTTGATTCTTGAGGGCTGCGACTTCAACCCCATTGACGGAGTCAACGGCGCTGGTTCGCAGTTTATCCTCACAGATCGTCCCGAGCTCCCATCCAGAGACTTGGGAGTTGCGCTTAGCTCAATCGAACTTGATTCGCCCATTCCGAAAGACGTCGCCAAACGGCTCGACTCTTTTAAGCGAAAGTTGCCAGGACAGCCACTCGTGCTGGGTGTAACCGGAACGGGCGGAGCAGGGAAGTCGTCGCTTGTGGATGAACTATTGCAGCGCCTTCTCAATGCCTATCCGGGTATGAAGGTCGGAGTTGTGTGCGTCGATCCGTCTAAGCGGAAAACGGGTGGTGCCCTGTTAGGGGATCGCATTCGCATGAATTCGCTTTCTCGTCCGGGAGCGTATATGCGTTCGGTTGCCAGTCGCGGTTCTGGAAGCGAAATTGCGGTCGCCCTACCAAAGATGCTCGACTTTCTAAAGGGCTATGACTTTGACTTGTTGATTGCGGAAACGAGCGGAATCGGACAAGCACAAAACGCGATCACGACACTTTCAGACCTCACCCTCTACGTAATGACTTCTGAATTCGGGGCGCAATCGCAGTTGGAAAAAATCGACATGATCGATTTTGCCGACTTGATAGCGATCAACAAAGCGGATCGACGTGGATCTCAGGACGCGCTTCGCGATGTAAGAAAGCAGTTCCGAAGATCGCGAAAGCTGTTTGATGCTCCAAGCGAAGCTGCTGATCAGAAGCTGCCAGTTTTTCTCACCCAAGCTCAGCAGTTCAATGATGATGGCTGCAATCAATTGTTTTTCTCGCTGGCGCAACAGCTTGCCTTGAAAGAAGCCGCCCGTGCAGACTTTTGGAATCTGAAAGAGGAATACCGTTCAAAGGTGCGTGGCGTAAAGCGATCAACGATCGTTCCCGCTGAGCGGCAAAATTATCTCGCAGAAATTGCGGGAACAGTACGTCGCTACAAAAAGGAAACCGAAGAGTTAGCAACGGTTGCATCAAAGATTGGTGCCGCAGAAATTTTAAAGGATGTGACGACGATAGATGTTCGACACGTCAAACAATGGCGAGAACGTCTGGGCGAGGACATTTTTCAGCGCCTAAATTCTTGGTCTCAATTTGTCGGTGCCTACCAAGGTGACGAGTACGTTTACGAGGTTCGCGGTAAAGCCATTCGTCAGCCGCTGATCAGGCAATCACTTTCGGGTACTAAAATTCGGCGTGTTGCCACTCCGAAACTTTCGGATTGGGGCGATCGCTTGCGATTCTTGAGGCTGGAGAATATGCCCGGTGAGTTTCCTTTCACCGCAGGAGTTTTTCCATTGAAGCGGGAGGGCGAAGATCCGGCTCGTATGTTCGCCGGCGAAGGTCCACCGGAGCGAACGAACAAAAGATTTCATTTTCTGGCAAAAGGTCAGCCGGCCAATCGCCTATCGACGGCTTTTGATTCGGTAACTCTTTATGGGCAAGATCCCGACAAGCGTCCTGACATTTATGGAAAGATCGGCGAATCCGGTGTTTCAATCTGTACGCTGGACGATATGAAACGGCTTTACGCTGGTTTCGATCTTTGTGCTCCAAACACTTCTGTTTCTATGACGATCAACGGTCCTGCGCCAATGATTTTGGCGTTCTTCATGAACACAGCTATCGATCAGCAGGTAGAGAAAAAAGAAAACAAACTTGGTCGAAAACTGACGGCAGCTGAACATCAAGCAGTAGAAACCTGGACGCTTGAAAATGTTCGAGGAACTGTTCAGGCCGACATCTTAAAGGAAGATCAGGGGCAGAATACTTGCATTTTCTCGATCGACTTTGCATTAAAGATGATGGGAGATATTCAAGAGTATTTCATTACAAACAAGGTAAAGAATTTCTACTCTGTTTCAATTTCAGGCTACCACATTGCCGAAGCGGGCGCGAATCCGATTTCTCAGCTTGCGTTCACACTTTCCAACGCCTTTACCTTCGTTGAATATTACCGCGCGCGCGGAATGAAGGTTGACGACTTTGCGCCCAATCTTTCATTCTTTTTCTCAAACGGCCTTGATCCCGAGTACTCGGTAATTGGTCGCGTAGCTAGACGAATATGGGCGATCGCGATGCGTGATCTTTATGCGGCGGCAGACCGTTCTCAGAAATTGAAGTATCACATTCAAACTTCGGGGCGATCTCTGCACGCTCAAGAAATTGATTTCAACGACATTCGCACGACTCTTCAGGCACTGCTTGCAATTTATGATAACTGCAATTCGCTTCATACCAATGCCTACGATGAGGCAATCACTACGCCGACGGAAGAGAGTGTTCGTCGTGCGATGGCCATTCAGCTCATCATCAATAAAGAATTCGGGATGGCAAAGAATGAGAATCCAATGCAGGGGTCATATTTTTTTGAGGAACTCACTGACTTAGTCGAAGAAGCTGTATTGGATGAATTCCTTCGCTTAGCCGAGCGTGGCGGTGTGCTAGGGGCAATGGAGACCCAATATCAGCGCGGGAAGATCCAAGATGAATCGATGCTCTATGAGCATTTGAAACATTCTGGTGACCTGCCGATAATCGGTGTGAACACCTACATTAACCCGAAGACAATGGTTGCCGGCTATGAGCCACCGAAAATTGAAATGGCGCGTGCGAGCTATGAGGAAAAAGATCTGCAGTTAGGCCGTGTGACAGACTACCAAAAGTCAAACAGCGCTGCCGGAGCTCGGGCTCTGCAAGAACTGAAGGATGCAAGCCTCAAAGGTGAAAATGTGTTCGCGGCACTTATGAAAGCGTCACGTGTTTGTTCGCTCTTTCAAATGACCCAAGCTCTTTACGAGGTTGGTGGCCAATATAGAAGGAATCTCTAAAATGAAATGGTCTGTAGTCGGAAGATTCTGCGCCTTGGTCGTGGTGATTTTCATGAGTCACTTAATTTCTTGTACATCCAAAGACAAAGTCGAAACGACGGTCGCGGGGGACCCATGGTTCCGCGCAGCACGCACGGCTGATATTGAGGTGATGAAAAAAATGGTCGCTGAGGGAAAAGAAGTCGACTCTACTTCCGAGGTCGGTGTTACCGCGCTCTTGGTGGCCTCTCGAATGGGAAATCTTCAAACGATGAAGTGGCTCTTGGAAAATGGCGCGAATGCCAAGCATCTTGATCACGACCGCCAATCGGCGCTGAGCTATGCGTTGACCGGACTTGCGACTGGACCAAAACAGGTTCAAGCCGTCGAACTTTTGTTAAAACATGGCGCCGATCCTTTTGTGGTGGATGTGATTGGCTTTGTTCCAGTCATGGAAATGTTGGCATTGGAGATGGACGGCCCGTTGAAGATGTTAAGCTATTCAGAGAAGAGACAGTGCGACCGAATGCCAAAGGTAAAAGGTGAAATGACCTTGAGCCAAGCTGCGCGGAAAATGAATCGAATAGATTTAGCCGAGTTTTTTGAAAAACAAGGTTGCTGGTGAGAGTTCTCGTTACGGGGTTTCAGCCATTTTTAGACGAGAAGGTGAATCCTACCCAAGCAATTGCCGAATTTGTCAATTCTTGCGAGTTTCACAAAATGGATCCGAAGCTTTCACGGCTTGACGTGCGCGGACTGGTTCTTCCTGTGGAATTTGATCAGGCATTTCAAAGGCTAGAAAGAGAACGACGGGAATTTAATCCCGAAGCGATCGTTAGTTTCGGACTGGCCGGCGGCCGTCAAACATTTGATATAGAAATGCTCGCCGTCAATGAGCGCGGGGGAGAACAATCCGACCGTGGTGACAATCAGGGCAAAGTATTCAGCGGTCCAATTGACAAAACTGCTCCGCGGGTGCTCCCCACGACTCTGCCAGTAGAAACAATTCAGACTTTTTTATCGCAGGCGAAGGTACCGAATCGAAAGTCATATTCGGCTGGCACTTACGTGTGCAATGACCTCTTTTTTCAAATGCAGGAACGTCTCCGTTTCACTCGGGTGCGAAGTGGCTTCATCCATGTTCCGAGGGTGATATCGTCAGGGTCCAAATCAGCAGAACTTGAATGGCCTCTATTCGAAGTTACCGTGATGGCGGTTTTGAAATCACTTTAGCCATGTGACGCCGCCCTTTTCCTCAAGGTCCAAGCGTGATGCAAGTACGATTCGGGAAGCTTCCGCCCAGAGTTCCGTCGAAACACAAGCGCCGTTCGAATACGCCGGCGACGTTGCACGACTGTCCAAACGGCACATTCAATCGAGAATAGGCATCGACCGTGGTGTTATGAGTGACATTAATACCCCCAAACGTGCAGTTTCGTGGCAGTGCTTGCGCACAGTTTTGGATAGAAGCCGTACCGGAAAGTATCCCGTTATTGCACATTCTAACTTGGGCATCGCAAGACTTTCCAAAATCAACGACTGCTGAAGTGTAAGCGACAACCGTGTTGCTGTGAGGAATTGGCACACCCCAAGGCGTCAAGCAGTTTGCAGCTTGCTGAATACTGCAATTAGGAAACTGCGCCGTGCCGCTAAGAATTCCGTCGTAGCAGGTTCTGGTCTCTTGTGGACAGACCGAACCAAACGGCACCGATGTGTAACCAAAGGCAACCCGTGAAGTTGCATGCTGAATCATTTCTCCCCAAGGAAGTTGGCACGCGACCGCCGCTCGCTTTGCGCAGGCTGGAAATTTTCCGTTCCCGACAAGCGTGCCATTCGCACAAGTTAAGGTATCAGATTTACATTCTTCTTTGAAGGAAACCGAGGCTTGGTTAAAGGCAGTGACACTGATTCCATTTTCGATCGTCTGCCCCCAGGGTGTAAGGCAAACCGGCTCGATACTGACGGGAATCTCAAAGACCTTTGAAGCATTTGGAGCCGGTCCCAAATTAGCAATCTGGAATCGCACCTTGTGCGTTTTTCCGAAGGCATTCGTGGCAAGTCGAATAGTGGCTGTGACCGAGTTGGCTGAAGTCGGTTCCAAACACTGAACCATGATTTCGGGTGAACTCGAATCACAGGCGTGCCAAACGAGTGGAAATTCCGTTTGCTCATTTGCGATAGACAGAACCACAGATTTTGAACTGGTGACGGATGACAACCAAAGTTTTTCCGGTACGTTTACTAATTCCGGTGGCTGGTTGTACTCAATCAAATGGGCATGTGAGTACTGCACGGGCTTTAAGTTCAATGGGGTAACCGCCTTATTTTGTGAATAAAGCTGCTTGAGCGACAGATTCACCACAAAACGAGTCGGATATTTGCAGTCTGTTTGGGCGTTGGCACAATAGGCAGTAAAAGTTGTCGATACCTCGAAGCGACAAAGCGCTCGGCGATCTTCACCGCATCCTTGACCATTTTCATCAAAAAGAGCGGGCTTATCTGGCGGAGCGGTCCAAACTTTCTTCAATGACGGATCAGTCAGATCTGTTAGCCACAAAGGGAATGGCTTACCGATAGCGCATTTTGGAGGAATGCCACGCGCTGGGTTTCCTAGGCAGTCACGCAAATCGGAGTTCTTTTCGTGCGTTGCGCTGAACAGAAAAAGTCCTCGGTCTTGTACAACACCGTGAAAGAAGTTTCCAAGTTGGTCGCGTGTATTCACCTGACGAGTTCGTTTAAGGAAGATCCCCTGGTTTTCTTGAAGAGTGAGAAAAGCAACGGCCGAAAGCGCGACGATCACGGTGACTACCAAAGCCTCCATGATTCCGACCCCTTTTTCTGAGCGAAGAATCTTACAAACTAGTTTCATAAGCACACTCTCTGGTGATCGGTGACTGTGACAGATCCATTCAAACAACGGTAGATTTTAAAATTCGGGGTGCACGTCGCGAGGCCCGGTGGGACTGTTTCCATGAACCTGTTATTGTGTCGAAGATATTTTGGTGCCGTTGGTGTTTCAGTAACAAGTACGCAGTCTCTGGCAAGTGGCGTCGCCAAGACATATTCTGGAGATCGCTTATACGGATGATTCGCTGGAAGTGAAGGCCATTCGGCTTGTACGCGGGCCAGTGCAATATTCGCGGTGCGTTCGCTTAACTTGAACGACACAATTGAAAGGCCGTTCTGAAAATTCGAGCAAGAAACTTTCACCTCTTTATCGGCCTCACATTTAATCCAAACAGGATTTTCAAGTCGGGCGTCATCACTGAGAATGGTCATGGTGAGCGTAGTATTGACGAGATCCCCTTCGACTTGGCCATTCGGCAAAATCGCGTGAGGGGATACAACGCGAAACCATCCGGGTCGCATCTTGAAGCCAAGTTGAAGTGGCTGAAGTGGAAGATTGCGCGGTTTGTAGTTAAAACTTCCAAAGCCCTTTTCTATCGTTCGCTCGAGCTTCATCTGCGCATCTATTGTGGACTGCATAACGGTGTAGGCACCGAGTCCAACGATCGATAGAACCACCAGAGATACCATAATCTCTGTCAAAGTGAAACCAAGCTGAGAATCGTTCGGGCCGAGCTTGGTTGCTCGATCGGCGGTCACGCGATCGTTGGTGGTCACGCGGTATAAGTCCCTCGTTAGAAAGTTATTGGCTTAACTCCATTTTAGCGATTGTCTGCAGTTGCATGTTCGATGTTCCTTCGTAGATCTGACCTATTTTAGCATCGCGCCAGAATTTTTCGACAGGATATTCCCGGGTGAAGCCATTTCCACCGAAAAGATCGATCGCAAGCGACGTGATCTTTTCTGCGGCTCGAGAAGAGTACAGTTTTGCCATCGCGGCTTCCTCAATGAATGGCTGTCCAGAGTCTTTCAATCGAGCAGCGTTGTAAACAAGTAGGCGTGAAGCTTCTAATTGAACTCGCATTTCTGCCAACTGAAACTGAACGCCCTGGAATTCAGCGATCGCCTTGCCAAACTGCTCCCGAGTTTTGATGTAACCGAGTGTGGCTTCGTAGGCCCCTTGAGCGATTCCGACCATTTGTGCGCCGATCCCAATTCGTCCTTCGTTCAACGTTTCGATGGCGATCTTATAACCTTTGCCGACTTCGCCAAGAATGTTGTCCTTTGGCACTTCGCAATTTTCAAACAAAAGTTCACATGTTGAGCTCGCTCGGATTCCTAGCTTATCTTCTTTCTTTCCTACTGTGAAACCTTTGAATGATTTTTCCACGATAAACGCCGTGATACCTTTGTAACCGGCGCTCGGGTTCATGTTCGCAAAGCAAATAAAGACAGAGGCCTCTTTACCATTGGTGATCCAAAGCTTTGATCCGTTTAAGATCCACTTGTCGCCTTTGTCTTCTGCGCGAAGTTTCAGCGCGAACGCGTCGGATCCAGACGTGCTTTCTGACAAGCAATAGGCGCCCACCCACTCGCGCGCAAGTTTCGGAAGGTATTTGGAGCGAATAGCTTCGGTACCAAACCGCAGAAATGCGTTGGTCACCAAAGTGTTTTGCACATCCATTAAAACTGAAATCGAACCATCAACCCGCGCAAGCTCTTCGACTGCCAGGCAGGCCATTGTGAAGGTGCCACCTGTGCCACCATATTTTTCCGGCGACTCGACGCCCATCAGTCCCATTTCGAAAAGTTTGGGAAGTAGAGCCGGTTCAATCTTGGCAGCTTCGTCCATCTTCGAAACCAAAGGCTTGATTTCGGCTTCCGCAAAAGTGCGCACAGCGTCGCGAAATGCGAGTTCGTCTTCACTTAGAGTTGTCAATGCTGGGCGTGCTGATTCTTGAGACATGGCGAGGCCTCCGTAAGACATGGTTGCGATCAAGTTTTATCTCGTAGTAGTTTTGCGTCAAGTTCTCATACAACGAACGGACCCAACAAAATGGGATGGAGTAGATGTGTCGGCAAATCAGTCTGGTTCAGCGAGTGTGGTGAGGGTTTTGGTCGCAAAGCCAGGTCTTGATGGACACGATCGCGGTGCAAAGGTTGTGGCCCGAGGCTTACGAGATGCTGGATTTGAAGTCATTTATACCGGTCTCCACCAAACGCCCGATATGGTTGTAGCGGCGGCGCTTCAAGAGGACGTCGATGTGATTGGTCTTTCCATATTGTCTGGCGCCCATTTACCGCTTGTGCACGCGGTGCAAGATCGAATGAAGGCGGCGAATATAAAAAAACCTATTTTTGTAGGCGGCATCATTCCGCCCGACGATGCAAAGGCACTTTTGGATTCGGGAGTCGCGGCGGTATTTGGACCCGGATCTTCCATCAAAGAAATTTCCGATCGTATTCATGAACTGGTGGATCACGCATGAAGCTAAAACTCTTTCGGTTGCTGGGCTTTTTGGTTCTGATGGTGACGTTTCAGCTTCCGAATGTAGCCGCAAGTCGCAGCGAGTTCTTGGCGAATCTCGGGCAAGGGATGGTCAAAAAAGGTGATGCTAAATACCAGGATCGTTGGACACTTGGAAGTTGGTTTGAAACTCAGCGCCAGACACGGCTACAGGACATGTGGCTAGCGGGAAATCGTGAGGATGACATCTATGATTTCATGCTTGGCGGGCGAACAGGAGTTAGAACAACTACAACGGGCGGGGTCGAATCGAGTCTGCGGTCGCGCGGTACCCAGGCGGAGGCCATAGCTTACGCAACATTGGTCGGCCTGGAAGGCCAGTACATGGATCTTGAAACTGAGGGATCGAGATGGCAGGGGGCATTGGGTTTAAGGTTGATCGGTGATTCGCAGCAAAATACCAATCTCACGGTACTTTACGGAATAGGTTCGAACCTGGAGGTTGATCCAAGCAGCCAAACCGCTGATGAAGTTCAAAACCATCACGCCGAAGCCAGGGTGACGCTTTACCTGACGCGGGCTTTCGGTGTGGAAGCGTCGTATCAAATGAATTTGCCGGCCACCAGTCGCAACGGAGCTGATATCGAGGGATCTGTTGTCGAAGCGACGGCGTTTTTGGACTTCAGCTTTATTCGAATCTTGGGAACTTGGTCCCGTGACACTCAACTGCGGAAGTTTCAGGCGATTTCTTCGGAACGAAATCGAGAATCGATCGACGCCGGGTTGAAGCTTTTCTTTTGATCCGCTACGACTTAAGGCATGAACCAGAAAATTTCGATCTTCCCGCGCTTATGCCTATCGTTCTTCCTTTTTTCAGTCGGCACGTTGTCGACTGATTTGGAGGTCGCTTTCGCACATGAAAGTCATTTCGGTCTCGCCGGTGGTCACCATGGAAGCAACGGCTATGCGCCGATTGCAGAAAAAACCGCCACTCAAGCACCGCCGGTCGGTCAGCCGATTTCGGGAATGCGCCAAATGACTTTTGTGGGTCCACGCGCCGGGGAAGGCTATTTCAGTGCGGACGGACGGCTTTTAATTTTTCAAAGTGAACGTGTTGATAATAATCCGTTCTATCAAATTTTCGTTTTGAATCGTGACAACGGTCAAACCGTGCAAGTGTCGCCCGGAGCCGGAAAGACCACGTGCGCGTGGATTCATCCCTCCAACGAAAAGGCACTTTTTTCGAGCACGCATTTGGACTTGCTCATCAAAGACAAAACGGCAAAAGAGTATGAAGAACGAAAAAATCCTGTCAAAGGAAAGTACTCTTGGAGTTTTGACGAAACGTTCGACATTTTTGAAGCGCCGATCGCCGCGTCCTTGAAGACCGGCAATGCCGTTCCAGAAAAAAGTCTCCGGCGATTGACCAAAGAGATCGGCTACGATGCCGAAGCTAGCTATTCGCCTGATGGACGAAAGATTGCCTTTGCTTCGAACCGAGCGGGGTACACGGAGACACTATCAGCCGACGACAAAAAGACTTTCGATCAAGATCCGTCCTACATGATGGATTTGTATATGATGAATGCTGACGGCTCTGACGTCGAGCGGCTCACCACGGCACGCGGTTATGATGGCGGTCCATTTTTCTCGGCCGACGGAACAAAGCTCACGTGGCGCAGATTCTCACCGAACGGGCAGTTTGCTGAAATTATGGTGATGGATCTTAAGACAAAAAAAGAAAAACAGCTGACCGAGATGAAGGCAATGAGCTGGGCTCCGTACTTCCATCCGTCGGGTGATTATATCGTCTTCACGACCAACAAACTCGGATACTCGAACTTCGAACTCTTTGTGGTCGACGTTGAAGGCAGTCGTCAACCAGTGCGGGTATCTTACCTCGAGGGTTTTGATGGTCTTCCGGTTTTCTTGCCGAATGGCCGTGAAATTTCTTGGACCAGACGTGACGAGAAAGGTGAATCTCAAATTTATCTCGCAAGCTGGGATGACGGAATCGCTCGTGGACTATTGGGACTCAGTCGAGATGTACCATCGCTGGCAATGCTTTCAGCGGAAATGAAAGAAGACGACTTGAAAGCATGGGTTTCCTATCTTTCGAGCGACGCGCTGAAAGGTCGTCGTCCGGGATCGGCAGAAGAGCGCCTCTACGTTGAAGCAATCGGAAAAATAATGCGTTCAATGGGTCTAAAGCCTGTCTTCGGTAAGAGTTACGTTCAGCCCTTCGAATTCACTTCAGGGGTAAAACTCGGTCCGCTCAATCGCATGCGGATTCGGGAAAATGGACAAGGCGGCGATCTTGCGATCGACACCGAATGGCGACCGCTTTCGATTTCCAAATCCGGTGACGTGATGGAATCTGGGTTGGTGTTCGCTGGTTACGGCGTGATGGCGCCAGCGAACGATAAACAGCCAGCGTTTGATTCTTACGACCAGATAGATGTCGCTGGAAAATGGGTCGTCGTGATCCAAGATCTACCGGCGGATGTTTTGCCAGAAAAACGGTTTCACTATCATCTCTATTCGCGCCCCCAGCACAAAGCCCTTGTAGCAAAACAAAAAGGGGCGATTGGTTTGATCTTGATCGATTCACCGCGAGACAAGTCCGCGAAATCTTTAGCAAGCCTCAAGTTCGAAGGCGCTGGCGAAGTGGGAATTCCAGTTATTCACGTGACCGCAAAAGTTGCCGAACGACTTTTCAGTGGTTCGACGCCGCTATCATCCAAAATTGCTTTGCTCGATAAGGGCGAAGTTTTCGGCGAAGCATTGAAGACCTCTCTCGGAGGCAAAGTTGATATTCAATTTGAAAAGTCCATTGGTCTCAATGTCGCGGGTATGATTCCCGGTAAATCATCTAAAAATGCTCTCGTCCTTGGTGCTCACGGAGATCATTTGGGACTTGGCGAAAACGCGGCAAGTCTCGCGAAATCAAACGAGCAAGGAAAAGTACACGCGGGCGCAGATGACAACGCCTCTGGTGTGGCGGCGCTTTTGGAAATGGCCCATTCTTTTTCTGCGTCTTCTGGAAATCCTGCGAAGCGACCGGACCGCGATATGATTTTTGCGATTTGGTCAGCTGAAGAGCTAGGTGTCTTGGGCTCCAACTATTTCCTCAAAGATTGGAAGGGTCCAAAGTTTCACGCCTATATGAACATGGACATGGTCGGTCGCCTGCGAGATGCACTTTATCTTCAAGGCCTAGGCTCTGCGAAAGAGTGGCGAACGATGATGGAGTCGTGGTCAGAGGGGATGCCATTGTCGGCATTGACGAGTGCTCAGTTAGTGACGGCAAACGATCCGTACTTACCAACCGATGCAATGGCTTTTTATATGAAGGAAGTGCCAATTCTTTCCTTTTTCACGGGGTCGCATGCCGAGTACCACTCGCCCCGGGATCGCTATGAAACTTTGAATTTTCCTGGGTTAGTTGCTGTGACAAAGACAATGCACTTTGTGGCAGACCGACTTCAGAGAAAAACGTCGAATCTCACTTGGGTAAAGGTCGAATCGGGAAGACCGCAAGGCGGCGAATCGCGGTCGTTCCGCTTGTACCTTGGGACGGTGCCTGACTATTCGCAAGAAGGCGTGAAGGGCGTTAAAATTTCCGGCACTTCAAAAGACTCGCCGGCAGAGACTGCGGGACTTAAACCGGGAGATGTGATTGTTGGCCTCGGCGGAATAAAAATTGATAGTATTTATGATTATGTTTACTGTCTCCAAGCACTGAAAGCCGATGTTAAAGTTCCTATTCAGGTTCGCCGCGGCGACAAAATGGTGGAGCTTTCGATCACTCCAAAATTGAAGAGCGGGGGCTAGGAAGTGGGCGGAGAACAAGACTTTATCGGGATTCTTTTTAAAGTTGCGGTATTCTTTATTCCATTTTTGTTTTCAATTTGCGTCCACGAGGCGGCCCACGCCTGGGCAGCGAAACTTTGTGGAGACCGCACAGCAGAACACATGGGTCGCTTGACCTTAAATCCTCTGGCACACGCAGATCCCCTTGGCACCGTGCTTTTGCCGATTGCGGCGGTCGTCCTTCCGGGAAACGTGTCGCAATTCATTTTCGGCTGGGCAAAGCCAGTTCCATTTGATCCAAGAAACCTGCGCGATAAAAAAAATGGTCCGTTCTTGATAGCAGCAGCAGGGCCGGCTTCAAACCTCGTTTTGGCCATGATCGGCGCATTCCTCTTTGTGCTCATACAAAGTGGCTACTTGGTCTCTGGCCTCGAGGCTGATAAGGCCAAGCTCGTTGGACAAATCGCTGCACAATTTGTAGGCCTCAACTGCATGCTTGCGGTCCTCAATTTGGTGCCAATTCATCCGTTGGATGGTGGAAAAATTGTGGCGCGATTTTTACCGGCGAAAGCAGCACTGTGGCTGGAAGAGCGCGAAACGATGTTGTCGATGATCCTTTTGGTTTTGTTTTTGACGGGTTTTGCGAGAATCCTTGGATACCCAGCCGGCCTCATCGCCAATGGTTTTGCTGACTTCGCTCAAATGACCCTCGCGTTTTTTGGAGCTTCTGTATGAGCGATCAAAATCCGCTGCAGCCTTCTTCGTCTGAAATCCAAATCAGTCGTGCGAGTGAGAAGCCGCCCAAAGGTTCCATCATCATGAGCGGAATGCGTTCAACGCATCACTTGCATATAGGTAACTTTTACGGCGCTCTCAAACAGTGGTTAGATTTGCAGTCTGATTACATGGGTTATTACGGCGTTATGAACTGGCACGCGATGACGTCCCGGTACAAAGAACCCCACGATGTCATGCACTTCGCACGCGAAAACTTTGCTGACTGGGTGGCGTGGGGGTTGGATCCCGAAAAAAATATTTTATTTGTTCAAAGTGAAGTTCCGGAACACATCGAACTCACGATGTTCTTTTTGATGATGACGCCAATGTCATGGCTTGAACGGGTTCCGACTTGGAAAGACGCCGAAGAGGAAGCCAAAGCAAGCGACACGCACAATTTGGGTCGGTTTATGTATCCCGTCCTTCAGGCGGCCGACATCGCCGTTTATCGTGGCACCCATGTGCCAATTGGACAGGATCAAATTCCCCATTTGGAACTTTCGCGCGACATTATCAAACGCTTTAACTTTCTCTATGGCGGAAATCTGCCGGAGCCAAAACCGATATTCAGTTCGACCCCGGTCTTGATCGGTTCCGATGGAAGAAAGATGTCGAAGTCCTATAACAATGCTTTTCAGATGACGCAGACTCCAGATGAAATTTCCAAGACTCTGCGCGCGATGCCGACAGATCCAGCGCGAGTACGTCGCAATGATCCCGGCGAACCTACGAAGTGTCCAGTTTACAGTTTTCACAAACTTTATTCGAACGATGAAGATCGCAAGTGGGTGGAAGAGGGTTGTCGTTCTGCTGGAATTGGCTGCGGCGACTGTAAAAAGAAGCTTGGCGAAAATATAAACCAGAAAATGGAGAAGCCGCTTCAGATAAAGACCGAGCTTCTTTCCAATTCCGAAAAGCTTGACGGTCTTATTGCTGATGGCTGCGCTCGGGCAAGAAAAGTCGCTAAACTTCAGCTGGAGCAAGTGAAGGACTGGACCGGATTTAAACCGCTTGGAGATTGGCTCTAAGCACTTGATTGACGCAACGTGCGAGTAGGTACTGGTACACCGCCTCCATTTGGCCAAATAAGCGGCACTGCAAAAGATAAGTTGAACTAGACCTTTGGCCTTGCTTTGATTCTATCTGTAAATCAGGCCGGGGCACTCTCCACCGGAATAGCGCTTTAGTAGCGCCTTTCGCCACGGCACTTACTGGGGGAACACGGATGTCAGTTGCGGGGCGTTACCTCGTTCAATTACCTCACTTCGAAGGGCCATTGGCCCTTCTGCTCTATCTCATTCGCAAAGAAGAGATGGATATTTTCAACATCAACATCAACGCAATCACAAAAAATTATCTGGATCACATTCGGCTGATGAAGGAACTCGATCTCGAAGTCGCGGGTGAGTTTGTCGCCATGGCCGCAACGTTGATCCACATCAAAGCCAAGATGCTTCTTCCGCAATACAATGAAGAAGGCGAAGTTGTTGAAACGGAAGATCCTCGAAAAGAGCTGGTACAAAAACTTCTCGATTATCAGCTGTACCAAGACGCAGCGAAAAAGCTCTATGAGCGTCCGTTGCTCCGTAGAGATGTTTGGCCTCGGGGACTTCGCGAAGATCTTCGTGGCGATGAGCCTGGCGAAATTATCATTGAGGACGAAGGTCTTTTCGGCCTGATCGCGAGTTACCGCCGGGCCATGAAAAAGGCCGAGCGTCTAGTTCATCGGGTTCGTCCGAAGACTCAGTCGATTGCTGGACGTGTTTTGCAAATCAGTCACCGTTTGACCGTGGGTGTGAAGGTCTTGCTGCATGATTTGTTGAATATAGGCGATCAACCGTATCGAACGCAGCTCTTGATTACTTTCTTATCGATGCTTGAAATGGGGCGCCTCGGATTTGTTTCAGTATTCCAGGCAGACACTTACGGCGATATTCACATCGAGCTGAAGAAACCCATTGAACGAAATATTCTTGAGCGCGTTCAGGAGTTCGATTCGTCAAATGCGGATCAAGTTGCCGCGTCCATTATTGGTGAGGCACTGATCGAGCAAGAAATCACCGGCCAAGAAAACGCCCAGGTACATTTGGGTGAGATGTTGGCGACGGGGCACGACACTGGTTACGAATCTGGGATTTTCGAGAAAGTCGAAGCCATTTTAGATGACCGCGTTGATGGCGACATCTCGGGATCTTCTGTAGAACAGAATCTTGAAGCTATGACTGCTGGCGCACTAGCGGGCGCACGTGAAAGTGCCTCGGATGACGAATTACTGATGGCCGAACAAGAGCTCGGTCTGATCGATCAAGGCGAAGGGGACTTAAATGTCTGATATTGAAAATGAAGTGGTGAAAAGCCCTTTAGCAGATCAGTTGGAAGCATTGTCGGCTGAAAACGAAACGGCTGCCGAAAACATCACCGAGCAGGTGGAATTTCAAGAGCCCGATTTGGAATTCGTCGAGAGTCTCGATAATCCCGCTCTCGACAATCCAATGATGGTTGGTGAAGTGGAACAGCTGCCGATGCTTGGTCTTGAAGAGGCCGCCGTCGAAATTGAAGAGGAAGAAATTCCCGACGAACCGACGGAATTCATCGATCACGATAAACTTGTTTCGATTGTCGAATCGCTTCTGTTTTCGACAGATAAGCCTGTTTCAGTTGCAACTTTTAAAGCTTTATTTAAAGGCTCGAACATTCGTACCAAAGATATTATGCGAGCGCTGGATCAATTGGCGTCAAGTTATGCGGCTGCAGAGCGCGGAGTGACGCTTGAAGAAATTCACGGCGGCTATCAGCTTCGAACAAAAGTGGATAATACGGAATACCTTCGTCGTCTGGCAAAGGTCCGTCCGTTTCGTCTTTCGGGACCTGCGCTAGAAGTGCTTGCGATCGCGGCTTACAAACAGCCGATAACAAAAACCGAAGTCGATCAAATTCGCGGCGTCGAATCGGGCCACTTGATGCGCGCCCTCATGGAGCGCGGCATGGTGGGCTTTGGTGAAAAATCAGATTTGCCGGGTCGGCCAATGACTTACGTCACGACGAGAAAGTTTCTTGAAACTTTTGGTCTCCGCAATCTGAAAGAGCTTCCGACCCTTGCCGAAATCGACGACCTT
Organism: Deltaproteobacteria bacterium; assembly: GCA_017302795.1. Lineage (GTDB taxonomy): Bacteria > Bdellovibrionota > Bdellovibrionia > Bdellovibrionales > JAMPXM01. The sequence continues at coordinate 211,584 of JAFLCB010000008.1, forward strand.
CTACCGGAGGGGATCGGCGGAGAAGAAGAAAAGGAAACGCTCTCGGATTTGACTTCTGCGATGTCGAACGAAATTTCCTCGTCCTACTCGGTGGGCGAAGAGGAACTTCAAGATATTTCCGAAAGCCTAAAGGTTATCGACACGACGTCTGAATTCTTTGAACAAGAAAAAGTTCGGCAACGAGTCGAACGCGATCGCGATCGTGCGCAGGATATTCGCGAACGTATCACGGTAGGCGAAGATGTCGAAGAGAAAGATCGACGTTGGTTGGCGCGCTATGAGGCAAAGCAAGAGCAGATGGCTCAGGCCGCGCAAGCGGGTGAAGCCACTGGCCCGTTGGTTGTCGAAGACGAGGCTGAAGGGACTCAGGAAGCTCAAAGTCTTGCCACTGCACTGAGTGCACTTACAGCTGAAACTTCGGATAGTTTGGCAGAATCCGAGCAACCAGACTCCGAAGAGGAAATGGTCGACGAACTTTCGGTAAAGCCTGACTTCTCAGAAGATGATTCGTTTCAAGAGGATGAAAAGTGAAAGGCCGAGATCGAACGACTTTCGTTCTGAAAGTCGTTCTGTCTTTTTTCATCATTTACCACCTCGCAACGGTGACGATCCTCCCGATGGGAAGCGGTCTATTAATCCGTGAACTTGGTCGATATTTTGTTCCCTATGCAAATCTCTTTCAGATGAACACCACCTGGCAGTTTTTTTCGCCAGGCCCAAGCCCGATTTTCTACTTGGAATACACTTATCTGTTCGAAACTGATGACGGCGGGGAAACAGAGTCAGAACCGAATCTCCTGCCAGAGCGTCGTACGGGCTTTGGTTATAGTGATTTCTATAATCGCCGACTTTTTTCGATGCGGTTTTTTTCTCTCAATGAACAGCGCCTTGCTAGGTACTTAGTTCCGTGGCTATGTCGGCAAAACGAAAAAGCGACGTCTGTGTCTGTCAGACAGAAGTTTGGTCAGATTCAAAGTGTAGAACGAGCCAGAAGTGACCAGGATCTCGAGAACTTTTCTGACATGGCAGAGCCGATGAATTTTCCAAGCTCCACGCACACCTGTCTTCGGGACGGTGAATCGTGAAACCGGTAAGTAGAACGATAAGAGCCGCGCAAAATACTTGCGCGAGATTGTTGTCCGGTTTCGATCGCTTCTTTTTTCAGGCAGCAAGCCCATCCGCAGTCGCGCTATTTCGAATCTTTTTCTCGGCAACTCTCCTCTTGAATCTAGCGATGCGAATTCCACACACGGAATTTTATTACACGGACGCAGGCGGAATGGCGCTGGAATATGCCATTCAAGTTCTGCCGGAGTTTCACCAGCCTGCATTCACGTGGCTTCCTTCAGGATACGGCGAAGCGTTGGCTATGCAGATCGTTCAAGCCACAGCGCTTTTTGGTCTTTTGTTTGGGGTGTTCGGTAGAATCGGAAGTCGGCTTCTAGCTCTGATTGCGTTTTTAACTCACGTGGCGCTGATGCAGCGAAATATTTCGATTGTCTATGGCGCCGACATTGTGTCGACCTTTTGGCTTTTCGGTCTTTTGTTTATGGACTCAACCGAGGCTATTTCGGTTCGGGCCTTTTTGCGCGATAGGTCTACTAGAAATAGCGGTATTAAACCAGTTTGGCTTGAACCAGTTTGGTCGCGAACTCTAACGAGCGTTGGTCTTCGGCTGTCGCAGATCCAGCTGAGCCTTATTTACGGCTACACCGGTTTTGAAAAGTTAAAGGGCGGGGATTGGTGGGATCAGACAGCTATATGGAAGGTTCTTGGTAACGAGCAGCTAATGATGGCGGATCTCAGTTTTCTGAAGTCCGTCCCATTGATCATTGGTCTTGCAACCTGGGGGACGGTGCTGTTTGAAGTTTATGCTCCAGTATTGCTATGGGTTAAATCGTCGCGCCGTTGGGTCATGCTGGCTGGTTGGGCGCTGCATCTAGGGATTGCTGCCACAATGGGTTTGTTCGTGTTTAGTTTTACGATGATGGCGGGCTATCTGCTATTTCTTGAATCCGACGAGGTTCACTCGCTCTTAAATCGGTTTGGTGGTAACAAAGTCGCCAGACTTTAAGAGAAAGAGCCCCCTCTGCCTGAACCTAAATCTGAATTGGGAAAATCTAACCAGCTGAACTTCGCGGCAAAGTTGCCGAAGACGTTGATGGCGGAGCTCGAGATTTCGCTTGGCTCAAACGGAATGTCGGACGAGAAATTTCATCAACTTCTTAACCGGCTCCGAAAGAACCGGATTAGCACAGATTCGCCGTTTTTTATGAATCAGCTTTTTTCGGGTGTCAGGACGGAAATTTTGGAAGCTGAAAGCCTAATTTCAGAATCGCGAACGACCATGGCGACCTACGAAGCAAGTGGGCCGTTCACATTGATCGAACTTGAAACGATTCGGGCATTGAATGTCGAAATTGGTTGGCCTGAGACGTCAGAAGGTGTTGTGGTCCCCGGCGGAAGTGCAGCGAACTTTATGGCAATCCATTGTGCCAGAACGAATGCGAGTGAAGATTTTCGAAGATGGGGCAATCGGCCGCACTGGCGGATTTTTTCCACTCGAGAAGCGCATTACTCTTTGGAAAAAGCCGTCCTTGCGTTGGGCCTAGGGCTTGAGAGTCTTGTGACTGTTGATGTGGATGACCAGGGTCGAATGTCGCCGCGATCGCTATTAGAAAAAATCAACGAAGTTAAATCCGAGGGGCACGAGCCGCTGATGGTGATCGCAACGGCCGGTACGACAGTGCAAGGTCAATTCGATCCGATCGACGAAATTTGCGAAGTCGCCCAAGGTCTTTGGGTTCATGTTGATGGCGCCTGGGGAGGTCCAGCGCTGTTCAGCTCCTCTGCGAAGTCCCTGTTAAAAGGTTTAGAACGAGCCACGAGCTTTACCTTTGATGCTCATAAGCTTCTTGGTAGTGATTTGACTTGCAGCCTTTTCTTGACCCGTCAGCAGGGGATTTTGCTGGACGCCAACGATGTTCACGGCGGCGAATATCTGTTTCACGAATTGTCGGGCGGTGGATCGGGAGATGTTTCAAGTCGCGAGTACGACCGCGGTCGAGTCTCGTGGCAGTGCGGAAGACGGCCGGAAATCGTCAGCTTCTGGGGCCTTTGGAAAAAACTGGGAACCAAAGGTTTAGGAGATATCGTCGACACGAAAATCGAACTTCGCAATGAAGTCGTAAAATGGATCCGAAGTCAAAAAGGATTTAAACTTCTTCAAGAGCCGCCATTTCTTAATATTTGCGTTCAGGTTCTTAAACCACAAAAGGGAGAATTCGTTTCTGACAAGATTTGGTCCCGTGAAGTTCGAAATGTTCTAAAGCGCGACAACAAAGCACTCGTAAATTTTTCGGTGACGGAAGACGGGACGACTTTTTTACGTTTAATTCTGGCGCATCACGAACTTCGCTCAGATCACGTGATTCAGATTTTGACTTGGGCCCTAGCTGTGACGCCCGATGCCTGTGACGTTACAAGTACAGCGATTTGATCAGCTATGCGGACGCCATCGCAGGCAGCCGAGGTGATCCCGCCTGCGTATCCTGCGCCTTCTCCTGCGGGGTAAAGTCCAGCGTGCGAAACGCTTTCAAGATCGTCACTAGCTCTAGTAATTCTAATTGGGCAGCTTGTGCGACTTTCCACACCATGAAACTGCGCTTGGTCCGAAATAAATCCCTTCATCTTTGAATTGAATTCTTCCAGCGATTGCGCCATTCGCTTGGTTAAATCAGGGGGCAGAATTTTATCTAGACGCACCGGAAGCACTCCGCTTGGCGAACTTGTCGGTAAAGCTGGGCCGTCTTTTCCGTTTAAAAAATCGACCACTCTTTGAGCGGGGATCGCGTGCCTTGCCTTCTCGGGCAAACCTTGTCGATCGACGCTTGCCTGTACTGCCTTAAACGCCGATGTTTCAAGAGATCGCCGGAATTTCAGACCGCCAAATAAGTCTTTTCCAAACCGTTTCGGGTGATCGATCGAGATGACGATCGCAGAGTTTGCAAACGCGCTTCCGCGATTGTAGTTCGACATGCCATTTGCGACGACACCGCCGTGTTCGGTGCCACTGGATAAAACATATCCTCCGGGGCACATACAAAACGAGTAGACGCCGATCCCAGTTTTATCGTCGTGGTCGGCGAGGCGATAATTGGCTGCGCCGAGAGACGGGTGGTCCCAGGCTTTTCGATATTGAATTTTGTTGATCGCTTCCTGCGGGTGTTCGATGCGAAGGCCAAGCGCAAAGCTTTTTCCTTCCATGTGAACACCTTGTTCGTGAAGTGTGCGCAAGATGTCTTCAGCCGAATGGCCTGTGGCAAGCACAACATGATCCGAGAAGAACTCTTTTCCCGTGGTGGTGCGAACACCTATCACGCGCGCGGTACGTGCCACTGCTTCAGCGCTGGATTTACCTTTCGCGATGTTGCCTGCATCAGAACTGCTACTTCCGCCAGTGGCCGCCTCTAAAATCAGTTCCTTCATGGGGGTGTCGAAGTGCATCTCGCAGCCACCGGCTTGTAGAAATGCGCGAAGTTTTGGAATCACGCGGCGAATTTTGTCGGATCCGACGTGCGGGTTCGAGAGCCATCGGATTTCCTCGGGTGCACCAAAGCGTACAAGACGGTCCATGACATACGGTATATGCGGGCTTTTGATTCGCGTAATAAGCTTGCCGTCAGAATAAAGACCCGCGCCACCTTCGCCCATACAGACATTGTTATCGGGATCAAGTTCGCCAAATCTCCAGAAGCGATTGATTTTCAAAATACGCTTTTCGCCAACCGAGCCTCGCTCTAAAATGAGGCTTGGGATTCCGCGTTCAAGTAGTCTGACAGCGGCAAACAGGCCAGCTGGACCTGTTCCTACGATGATGGGTTTAGCTCTCGATTTAGGCCATTGAATAGGGTCGGGGTCGAAATTCTGTTCGCTCGGCTTTTCATCACCTTCGAATACTTCGATCGAATAGATCCAGTAGGGAATTTGTGCCGATCGTCTGGCGTCGACACTTTGCCTAAGAATTCGGTGATTGGAATAAAGCGGAAAACGGCGTCGCAAGACTTCTTTTAAGTCTTCATCAAGTCCCACTTCAAGATCGCGCAGAATTTGGCTCATTTGAAACTGAAAACTAACACATTCCCATTTGTAACGCCAAGACTTGGGACCTTCATGGTTAAACAGTTAAAGTGCGCTTGTTGATATGACAAGACTGATGGCAAAATGGTGCCTATGGGAAAAAATCTCTCCGGTCTAATCTCGAATTTCGCAATGTCGGTCTTGATGCCGGTTTTGCCAAAAGATGACTTAAGTTACTGGGTTGGCCGGCTGGTCCACCAGAAGCTTCCAGATCCTGTTCGCCTTGCCAGCATGGAAGCGTTTGTTAAGGCCTACGGCATTGATATGACCGAGGCTGAGCTTCCGCTTGAATCCTATCAGTCGATTGGTGATCTTTTCACGCGGAAGCTGAAAGAAGATATTCGCCCACTCGGTACTGGCCTTGTTCACCCCTGTGACTCAAAGATTGCGGAAGCGGGACCTGTCGATGCCGGGAAGCTTACTCAGGTAAAAGGGGTCACCTATTCTTGCGAAGAGCTTCTTCAAAACCAGGCCGCTGCGGACCTATTCAAAGACGGTACCTTTGCCACTTATTATCTTTGTCCCACTGACTATCACCGGGTTCACATTCCGATGGATGTTTCTGTCGAAGAAGTCATTCACATTCCCGGTGCCTTTTGGCCGGTGAATCAGTGGAGTGTCAGCAACGTGCCGAAACTCTATGCTATCAACGAGCGCGTAGCGATGATCTTTCGTACCGATCAGGGCGAGCGCTTAGCACTAGTCATGGTTGCGGCCACCAATGTTGGAGCGATCACTTGCTCGTTTGAACCGAGAGTCAATTCTACGAATCGTCAATCGGGTCGCGCGATCACGCACATTCATTACGGCAGTGATGGAATGAGATCATCCGTCGAACGCCAGGATAAATCCATTTTAGAAGGTCCGGCCATTCACTTGAAGAAAGGTGACGAAGCCGGAGTCTTTTCGATGGGAAGTTCTGTTGTGATGCTGATGGATCGAGCCTTAAGCCTGCGACTAGGGCTTAGTGAAGAGCGTTTAGCTTCGCTCCGGGGGCAAGCGGTGAAGCAGGGTCAGTCGATGATTCCGGCCGTGTGGACGTAGGATAGTATCTGGATGTCCGTGGGTGATTTATTTTGGCTATATTAGGGTAGAAGTCCCAAGCCAAATTTTGAGTTCAGCCGTCGTAGATGAAATGGGAAACATTTTCGTCACGACCACGACGGATCTCTAAAGAATCAATTGAGATTTATGGTTTCTACAATTTGCATGTCAGGATTTGACGGCCCTTGTCATTGCCTATAGCTCCGAGCGCACGGAGGATTGAAAATGAAGTTCCTTGTAACGGTCATAAGCATGGTTACTTTTGCCAATGTCGCCTCGGCGGCAGAAATATTGAACAGCTGTTTTTCGGGCAAAGGAGCGCAATTCTTTGCCTCGGAACTCGAGTCCATTGCGACGGAGAAATCGACGCCGGTCCTTTTGCTCAATAAAGCTGGTGAAGTTGTTGGGGTCGTTTCTGTAAGCCCCGAAAGAAATTCTGAATATCCGCACAACGCCAGTGTCGTCACTGTGAACAAGATCGAACTTTGTTCGTCTCTAGAGGTCGACGATTTTTACTACGCAGATGAGGGTGCAGCTAACTTGCTGACTTGGGAAAGCTCCGGTCCCGTTGAAATTACCCAAGACGAGGGATTGATCGTCCTATCGACGAAATTGAGTCGAAAAGATCAGTATGCGACTCAGTACAGAGTGGAATTCAAGGCCTACGACGTCTTCAGCGAAGCGCCAGAGAAAGAGAAAGACCACCCAGATTACCTGGAAGATTGGGGCGCACCCAAGGGCAGCGGCGAATTTTATTTCTACATTCCGGCGAATTGGACCAAGTAGTATATCGATCAATACGCAGTTTTAATGCCAACCAAGACGTACTCGTGACGTCGGTTGGTAGCGAACGGATCACTTTCAACGGTGATCTTTTCTTTGTGCAGGGAGCGCGGGTAGGTAAGAATGCGCTCGTCTTTCAACTGAAACAAGAAACCCATGATCCGAGCAATATCCCACGCCATCGGGAAAAAGTGACCGTCGCGGTTGCGAATGTTTTCTGCTACTAGAATGCAGCGGCCACCCGGTTTAAGCACTCGGCTCAACTCTTTAAGTACGACCTCCATGTGGCCAATGTACTCCTCGTATATTTCGCTAAAGTAGAGTTGTCCTGTGGCTCTCGTCCAACCATGATCGGGACTTCTGTCAGCGCCAAAATAGGGGACCGACGTTAATACTAGATCAAAGGTGTCTTTCTCGTAGGGAAGCGCTCGGGCGTCGCCTCTCTTGATGGATACATTCGACCGATCCCATTTTTCCGCTGGAACTTTTGCGAGTCTCGCTTCTGTTAGCGAAACGCGTGAGGCGTCGATTTCAATTCCACTGGCTTCAAATCCTAAAAGTCCTGCGGCGACCAGTGTTGTTCCAAGGCCACTGAAAGGATCAAGAATCTTGTCGCCGGGCTTCGCGTATTCTGAGATCAGTGTCGTCATTTGACTTAACCAACCGGTATCTTCGCCGTGAAAGAGATCCATCACTAAAAGGTCGGAGTCCAAGAAAGTCTCGTCGTGATCTTTTTCGAGGTGAATCCAGCTCGGTTTCAAAATTCCGTCAGGCATGAGAATCCATCCTCACGTCTCGGTTAGCGCTTTTTATTTTGTGACGGATTAAAAAGGTCTGCAAACGTGCCCATGCCGGTGGCCTTGCTACCTGCCGTGTGTGCGCGCCAGGCTCCGTCGTCGATGTCCGCCGGAGGTCCAAATGTCAGTTTGTGCTCTTCAAAATTTATTTCAGAGACCATCACTTTCATTTTGTCGCCGCGCTTTTTTGTTTCGAAACTTTGCGCATCGGTTAGATCGCGCCACTTTGATCTCGGCAGAAGGCCAGAAATTCCAGGTGCGATGTTAACGAAAAGACCGTAGTTTTCTTTTCGTTCGACGGTGCCCTCATGGATGGTTCCAACGGGAAACTTCTGCGGAAGTGTCAGCCAAGGATCGCCCTCATCGCCGGCTTGTTTCAGCGAAAGAGAAACGCGCAAGCGATCATTTTCTTCTGAGACTCGCATCAAGATGACTTGCACTTCTTGTCCAGTGCGGACCACTTCGGCTGGATTTTGCACGCGCCCCCAAGCAAGTTCCGATATTGGAATCAAGCCTTCGACGCCATCATCAAGAAGGCAGAAGGCGCCAAAGGATTCGAGGCGAGTGATTTTACCGACGAGGCGATCGCCTGGCTTTTTCGAAAGCATGAACGTGCCTTCGCCCTCTGCACGTTGAAGATCCAAAAGTTTACGGCGCGAAACGACCATGTTTCGGCTTTCCATTTGCGTGATGATGAAATCAAAACTTTTCCCGATATAGTCAGCTGGATCGTTTGAAGCGCGGTGATCAATTTGCGAGAACGGACAAAAAGCGCGTTTACCTTGAATTTCTACGCGGTAGCCGCCTTTGACGGCTTCGGTGACTTTTCCTTTAACGGGAAGTTCAAGGTCGTAAGCATCTTCCAAGGACTCTGCGTCTTCCGAACCACCGATCGAATCAAAGCGCTTCAAGAGAAGTTCGCCCTCGCGAGCGCGTACGACTTTTACTTTGATTTGGTCGCCGACTTTGTAATTGAGATTTCCGTCTTTGTCTTTCAATTCAAGGGTAGGGATTAAGCCATCGTTCACTGAACCAGTGGCAACAAAGGACGATTCTTTTCCGATCGACAGGATTTCGCCCGTGAGGCTGTCGCCGACGCTGAAGTTTCGTCCAGGTCCGGCCGACTGGGCGAAGAGAGTAGCGAAGTCTTCGACTGCTCCTGATTTCACTTCGTCGCCGAAAAGATCAACATTGGAATTAGATTTGTTTTTGCCAGACTTACTTGTGTTTTTTTGGCTCATGGTTTTCGGGTCCTTCGATAGCTAAAACTAGTTGGCTGGAATTTGTGGCCTGAAAGGTTTGACAGAATACCGCTAACGCAACGCTTCCTCAAGCTTCGACCGCAGGGCTAAAGGTGACACGGCAAAGGTTTTTCAGCTAAATCTCGAGTGTGTCGGGGCGTAGCGCAGCCTGGTAGCGCGCTTGCTTCGGGAGCAAGAGGTCGCGTGTTCGAATCACGTCGCCCCGACCAAATTTGAATCCGTAAGAACACCCGACCACTTGCAACCGAGAGTTGTCGGGTTTTTTTGCGCCTTGAGAAATAACCGGGAGCCTATTTTCCCCCCTGAATCGTCAACTGTCAGACTTTAGTATTCTCAACGACTTAACTAGTGTAAGCCTGATGCGCGCGATACTAGGCATGAACCGGGTGGCCAGTGCGCCCGCACTGGGTAAAAAAATAACGCTATGTTTCTAACGAAAGCTTTCCTGACGGGTTGCTCAGACGGCCTTCGAGTGATTTGCCGAAGCGATTCAGAGCGACTGGCTCAATAGCTTTCGATTCGTTGTAAAGCTTCATACCAGCCCGAAACTTACGAGGATTCAAAAGTTCAAATCGAACGATGACCATGCCCGTGCTTCCAATAGTTTTGACCGTTGCGCGAATATTTCCGCAATCAGTTCCGGCATCAGAAATGACAGACCCGTCTTGCCACTCAACGGAGATCGAATCGTTTAAGTCCGAAGGAAACTGTTGGAGTCTCTTCGCGAATGAAATGAGTGTGGGCTTGTCGCTCGAAAGTTAGAGCAGCAGATTTTTCGACGCTGTCTTGCATATCAACCGTGTTTGCGAAGAATATTGAGTACGGCTTCAGATTCACTATCGATGGCGTGCATAAGCTCAGAAAATTTCTCGAGAGATAGGTTTACGTTCCCAGTCTCATAACGAGCGTAAGCCGTCGGAGAACTCGCTCCGAGACGTGTGGCGACGTCACGCACGGTGAGGCCGCGCCCGGCCCGTTGCTGTCGTAGCACCGTCGCCAGTAGAAGCTTTTCGTCATTCGAGCCAATCATAAAGCGGTCGTCGTCGGCTGGCACAACCGAAGCCTCGAAAGCCTTTCGATCTACCATGCCTTCCACCGCGTCTTTTGCCATCTCAAAAGCTTCTTTTCGCGTGCGACCTTGGGTAAAGAGCATAAGAAGCGGAACTTCGACCGCCCAGAACTTTCCTGATTTTAAAATTCGGCCTTCGAGTCTCATTTGGGTCCTTTGCCTGGGTTCTGCTTCGCGGTCTTCAAAATGCCTTTGGCGGTGTACTCGTTGATCTCGGTGTGCCTGGGCACCATGGTCACGACTTCGCCGTTGGTCCATTTGTCGTGTTTTGTCCCCTCGATTTGCCACCAGCCGAGAGCTTTAAGCTACTTTTCGAGATCCCGTTTCTTCACATTTCAACTGTACACCGATATGTGTACAGTTGTCAATACTCCTGTTTGTTTCAGTTGAGGGGTACGGCGCCAAACGCGTGATCTGAATAAAATCAGTGAGATAGCAGGTGTTCTTACCGTATTCGGGTTGGTCGACCAAATTCCCTTACTCAGTAATTCGCGACGTTCTTGGCTCGATCGCTCACGCGACCTAGCGGCTACCGCCGCTGACCTTCCGTTCGGGGATCGCGCTTACGCGCTTCCCGAACGGAAGGTGCGTATCAGCACAAAAAACCACATGTCCCCCACCTTGGGGAACCTGGTGCCCTCGGCGATATTGATCCAGGTAATGAAGGTTCGAAACTGAGGCCTCGGAAGAAAACTCCAAGGCCTTTTTGTATTCTGGGGCTAAGGATCTTGCATCATCTGGTGAAGTCCATTGATACCGTACGCCGAGACCTTTGGCCGTTACGCGCAGGCGCATGGGCAGTCGCCCAAGAAGTCTTTTCTGCTGACTCGCGGTTCCCTTTTTCCAGGCTCCAAGGAAATCTTGCATTCCCCTTTCGATCAACGAACGGGCGGCCTTGGCTGTGGGTACATTTGCGATGTAATCCTCAATTTCCGAAAGCTGACTGTTCAAAGCAGTTTTTTGGGCCGAGAGGTTTGCGAGCTTGTCCCTGACCAGATCCACTCCGGGAGCTCCGGCCATTTGCCGGTGTAAAGCAAAAACCTCGCCGATTTCCTTGTCTAAGGATTCTAGTTGCCCTTTGAGGCGACCTTTCTGTTCAACATGCCAATTCGCTTCATCGTGCGGTTCTTCGCGCAAAATCTTCGTACCCTGTTCATCTCAAGCTGATCCATCCTGGATTACCTATTTCCCAAAACGATCCGACCACAATGAGAATCCAATCGGGCCCCTTGTTTATGACCAGTAAATCGAAGAAAATTAAGGCAAGATTCGCAACATTCGGTGGGGACATTAAATTATGAAGGCCTTCACAGAACGTCGACGGCGTCTTGGGTTGATCGTGGCATCTTTGACTGTTCTGTTGCTGATGTTTCAGAACTTCGACCTCCCATCAGTTCCGGCTTCTCCACCAGGATACATTCAAGGGTCCGAGAACAATTTTTTGCCCGTCAATATTTCAACGCGCCCTTATGTCACTAAAGAGGTGAAAATCTACCAAGGTGACGGCGCATTGCTCCCTGGCTGGGTTGCCGATGCGGGAGCTACTCTTCAAGCGATTGCAGGCGATGACCAGACTCCTAAATGCGCTCCCAATGATCCAATGCGCGAGTTTTTCTGCCGGAATCCGTCGTATCATCTGCTTCAAAGAACTTCGGCGATTGTTGACGAAAGTTTCTTACGAATGAAATCCGGCAATTATCTCAAAAAACAACTTTACCGTGTTGAACTAGAAGTAGATCCCAATCGAGATCGAATGCGGCTCGAATTTTATGTTAACCGCGCTCGAAAGGACTCGGCCGAGCTATACTTCGCTCAAGGTGTTTCTATTCAAAGGGTTCATTTTTCCTTTTATTCGAATCAATCCGAAAATGAACTCGGTTTGGTCACTGATCAAGTCGGTGATGTACTTAAAATTAATTATATTCGGATTTTTCGTCTGCCCATTGAAGATCAAGATCAGCTGCTTGTTAACGGTGGCTTCGATCATGGGCTTTTGAAAAACTGGACTTTGGATCCGGGACCAAGCGTCAGCGTCGGCTGGCCGAACTCCAGCCAGGGTGTTCTACGTTATCACCGACAAAATGCCGCTTACAACTCGATGTTCATGAGAACCATACTGAATACCGAACCTGGGAAGATCTATAAGGTCTCTACGGTCGTTCTATCAAACAATAAAAACATGCACTTTTTGATCAATCGAGTTCCTGCGCACAACTTCATTGGCACAAGCGGAACAGATACATTCGCCTTTCAAGCGAAGACCACACAAACGGAAATAGCGCTTGGCGGGTCTCACTCGTTTAGCGCTGAGTTTAGTATCGATTCGATTCAAGTGACGGAATCGAGCAATTCAGATTTCGAGCTCGGCCTTACCGGCTGGACGGCCGATCCAAGAATTATCGTCACGGCCATAAAGAACGATTTAAATTACAATCGAAACAACGGGCTTTGGCCAAACGTTTATATCAATAAGAAGATCGCGACAGTACCAGGCACTCAGTATGAAGTGCAAACTCAAGTCGGAAGCAATAGTCACACTCTTGTTATTCGAGTGGATGGAATCATTGCTAAGCAATCAACGGTTAAATCCGGGTTAGTTAAATTTTTATTCACGGCCAAGAATTCAGAAACAGTGGTTTCCGTAGGTGGAGCAAATTCTGTTGTTGCAACACTTCAACTGACAAGCTTTTCCGTTAGCCCGTTCTGGTCCCCCGGCGGCCAATATCTATTTGCGACTTCAACGAAATATCCGGGTTACTTAGGCGGCCATCAAACGGCCAACCAATACTGCGCGCAACACGCTTTACAGGCAAAGCTCCCCGGAATTTTCAAAGCCGTGCTTGCCGCTAGATTTGATCCATATAACAGCACAGACCCAAGAAACCACTATCCGCTGCTGTATCCACTTATGAATACACAGGGCTATAGCGATGGCCTCTGCGACGAAAAGGGGAACTGCGAAAATCTCGGAAATAGCTGGGCGGGCGCTCGGAAGTATCATGTTTTTTCTGCTGGAAGAACATGTAACGATTGGACTCAGCATAATTACCAACCAACGACCACCTACGACATTCGCGGCAATCCGATCATTACCCAGCCGACGATACCAGATCATATAAAGCTGGGTGCAGTTTGGCCGCCAAGCTTAAGCTTGCCTGATTTCGAACATACCATGTCAACCAATCCGACTGGCCAAGATTGCGCGACAACTAAACTCAGCTTGATGTGCCTACAAAATGCCGAAACTGCTTCCTACAAAAAGCGAAAGGTATTTGGCACCGGCTTCGACGACTTCTTAGGTTCAGTAACTCACTTGACAGGTCCAAGAATGGTTAGCGGTAACCAGTATGTCTTTCAGGGCAGCAGCGATGGTACAAAGCCAATAAAGTTTCTCTCACCACTCTTACGAAACAATTCCTATTTTGAGTACAATCCCTACAACAACAATGATTGGACAAGACCGCTTGGGAATTACTATGGCGACAATTTAGAAGCGCTCGCTTCCGGAGACGGACTTACGATCGAGTTCCCAGAATATGCATCGAGCGCCACTTTCACGCCTGCGAGCCTGCAACGCTTGTCCCCTTTGCCCTACGTAGACCCTCATCAACCGGAAAGCTTTGGTGGAGAAGAATCCAGTTACGAAGTCGTCATCAACGACCGAGTAGTTCAACGGTTCACGGTTCCAAAGTTCAATCCCGAAGTTCCGACTCAGTACGTGTCAATGGGACAAGTAAAGGTCACCTCCCTCGATCGCACGCCGTTCAAATCGATGAAGATCAGAGTAATTGAAGGACCAACAGATCTGATTCGAATATACGGAATCGGGTATTACACCGTCGACTAATTCTGCATCGAAGAACCGGTCGGCACGACTGGATTCGAGACCTGCGAGTCTTGGATTGGCCGATGGCAGACTTACTTAACAAATCGCAAGCGATCAGAAATAAAATTCTATATTGTGAATTCAATGCAGCTGTTAGGCGAATCGAAGAACTTGTTGGCTTTCCAATGCCACCTGGCCCCTTGGCCCTGGTGCCATAAGTCAAGAATGAACAAGAGGTTCTCGACTTCATCCGGATGGACCACGAGCTGGCCACGCAGGTACGTGAAGCCGTAGGGCGCGGCCCCAGCCATTCGACCTTGATTCCTTGCGGCCTTTCTATCAGGGGTATGAATGCTGGGACGTAGGGAAACGCCTCCGGCGATCATTGTACTTCGGATAAAATCTTTCGACTTTTTCAGGCGCCCAGCAACCTGCTCCAATGATAGTCCGGACTCGTAAAACTGACGGGCTTCCTGAAAAAGCCCTGAATGTAAGACTTTAGAAAAGTGAATAAAGTCATCATCATAGGTCGAGTCAATGGGGTGTGCGTCAGTTGACAAGTGAGGGCGACCAATTTTCGCATCAATAAAATCAACCACTTGCACCCGGGATGCTGACTGGATGCGAACACTGTGATCAAAAACTTTCGAGCACTTCGTTGATGAACTCGTCGACGTGCGGCCAGATACGATCCGACACTTCGACAACCGCTGAGTTGATCCCGTCGACGCCATAAACATGCTTGTGGTGAACTTTTCGATGTTCGTGTGGTGAGCAATAGCGGATCAAGTTTCGCGACAAGGGCTTCGGATAAAAAGCATGGTAGCTGTACGAAAATGTTTTTACTCGTGGCCTGGCCCACGAAATATCCACCTCAGCCGTCTTTTCGATTTTAAATTCGACGCTGTTGCCATTGTGTCTACGCAACACCAATCCCTTGATTTCGAGTTCCAACGCTTGAGGCGTCGAATTCCACACGCTGTAGACCGCCGGGCCAGAGAGGTAACATTACCTTACGAATTTATTTAGAATTTGTTCGTGTATCGCGAGGTAGTTTTCGCGCGAATTCCAATCGTGTTTGCGCCGAGATTTCGAAGACACTTTATTTTGTGAGCCCTTTAAGTCCAAAGATTTTTGAGCTCAAAGAAAGCGTAAGGTCGAGATCTTCCTCATTCACGATTGAAGAACTCGCAATTTCACTGAGTGTCTTTTCGTAAAACGCGATGGCCTCCTTGTTAGAGGAGAACCGCGGAGATTCGGCATTGAGTCGCTCGAGGGTGCTCTTGACCCAAGAAGATGTCGGTTCGATTTGTTTTTCGAAATCGTTCATTTGATTGGTCCTAGCTTCGTAATTCCGAGCAGCATCCGAACTCCCTTGATGACTCCATGCGCGTGCAGTGCGCCGAAGCTCATGTAAACAACGCGAGCACGTTCCTTCGCGGCGAGTTCGTAGGTGTAGCGGGCCATTTCGCGACTTCGCAAAGCGAAAATTTTTTGCGGCCATGCAGCTCAACGACGAGCCGACAAATGCGAAGTTCATTTTTGTTCGGTACCAGTCGTCTGTCGCGTACCGTAAATTCCTAGGGACAAGTTGGACTGAGATAGTTCCGCGGGTTCGTCATGCGACCGGGTGCCGAAGTACCGATTGCGATTCCCAAAGAATGAAGTCGCGTCAGAATTGACGCCTTCGATATACCAAACTTCCGTGCGATTTGCACTGCCGACTTCGCGTAACAGCATCCCACTGTCGGAATATGTGACCCTTTTAGGGCTTGAGATTCTATTTTGGCTCGAAATGGTGCGCAGATGCATAGCGCAGGTGAAATGAATGTCTCAATTCGGGACGGCTAGACCAAGAGCTAAGGTTCGAAGCGTAAAGTGTCGATAAGTACTATGTGGTACGTCACTGGAAAACTCTCTCAATTCAACCTGATTTCGTGCGTTCGGCCCGTGCCGTTTTCGCGCCTATATTACTCGCGGGACTATTGTCGGGCTGCGGTCAAACACTTGAAGATTGGGTGAGATCAGTTCGACCGAATCTTGGTGTGCCGATTAAATTTGAAGGTCAGTCCAACGTCAAAATATCGCCTGGAACAACCACGTCGACCGACGGCCAGGTTTCCGCTCGGACGCATATCACAATCACCGATCGGCCGATGACCAGCGCCGACGTTTCTGCGCGGGTATCGATTAACCGCACTCGAACGGAAGGGTTGTCGCAATGAAACTCTTCGGGCGGGCACTTTTACTTTTTCTCTTTGTGCAAGGCTTTGTGCAAGTTATTGCGCGCCCCTTTGCTTTAGGGGCAGATGTTCCACAATCATTTACATTGGACGGAAGGCTGTTTAGCAATCCGCAAGGTACGATCGCACTGACTGATGCAAGCGTGGGAGTTCGATTACAAGTCCTTGATGATGACAAGACTTGTGTTCTCTACGAAGAGAGTCAGTCAATCAGCACGGCAGCTTCGGACGGATATTTCTCGGTTCAAGTCGGCTCTCCGCAGAGTTCGACGAAGCGAACTGTTACGGGTGATCCGGGCAACACAATGACGGAAGTGTTTTCGAACATGGCACCCATTTCCGGTAAAGCGGTAGCGGATGGACTGCCGTGTATTGTGTCTCCTACTGGAGGTAAGCGTCGCTTTGTGCGAATAATTATCTCGCCGTCATCGCTGGGCGGCGCGGAACGGACTCTGCTTCCTGATTTAAGTATTGATTCGGTTCCGAATGCGTTGATCGCGGAAAGAGCGGAATCAATTCAAGGCCTTCGAAGTTCTAATCTTCTTCAAGTGAACACTTCGGCTGGCGCAGTTTTAACTCAAGGAAACTTAGAAAGTCTTTTTTCAAACACCACCAGGTTCACTGCTGTTTCGAATCTTGTGGATGGGACGAGTACGACCTATATGAGATCGAACTCGACAACTGGTGCGCAGCTTCCTGTATTGCCAGGAGCACCGTCAACCACGCCGACCCAAGGTTCGATTTGGTTTGATTCTTCTGATCAACGGTTGAAGTTTCAAAGTAGCGGTGGACCAGTTACGCTTACGACCGGTGCGGCGGCAATTTCTGCATTGTCAGGCGACGTGACAGCATCAGGCAATGGAACTGTCGCTGCGACAGTGGCTTTTGTCGGCGGCTCAACGGCAGCGAACGTCAATGCAGCAACTGTTTTAGCTAATGCCTCAACAGACGCGAACACAGTGTCGACGATTGTCCGTCGTGATGGCGCAGGTGGTTTTTCTGCGGGGCAGGTTTCAGCTTCCGCTGTACGCTTACGGGATGCGACAACCAACTATGTCGAACTTAAAGCTCCAGCCGCCGCGACAAATTACTCGTTGACCATGCCCAGTGCTGTCGGTGCTTCTGGCCAAACCCTTGTCACCGTCGATGCGGCCGGAACACTCGGGTGGGCTACACCAAGCAGCAGTCAATGGACCACCACTGGTTCTGATATTTACTACAACTCGGGGAATGTCGGGGTAGGAACCGCGAGTCCGACTGCACCCTTATATGTAAAAACAACTTCAAGTGGCCTATCTGGAATTTTTGAAGGCAACTGTTCAGGTTGCGGTTCAAGACTGAATATATTCAATGCTGCCTCTACCGTTGGACAATCACATTCTGATATTTATTTTTCAGTTGGTTCTACCGCGAATGTTTATGGCCAAATCTCAGGAATCGCTACGAGTGCATCAAATGGGGCCTTAGCCTTCTATACCAACAACGGCGGAAGCGAGGGCGAGAGAATGCGAATTGATAATGTCGGCAACGTAGGTATAGGAACGACGAATCCGGGACAGAAGCTCTCAGTCAACGGGCGAATTGAAACTCAGGGCGGAATGCTTTTCAATGAAGGTAGCGGAGCAACAAACAACCTGATCTATGTCGGCTCCACGAGTTCAGGTGCCGTGGACGCGAGCTTTGGATTCTTCGCGGCCGGTGTTGGTTCTTCTTCGGCGAGTGAAGGCAGCTATTTTCTTACGCGGGGAAACAGCTTCTCTGCAGCTGGCAGTCAACGCGGCAACATGTACTTCGTAGCCGGCGCACCAAGTGCACCCGGAGCCACCGAAGGTTCAATCAACTTCTGGACTGGCACTGACCAGCCGAGAATGATCGTCAACAAAGAAGGCAACGTCGGGATAGGTACGACAGCTCCAACAGAAAAACTTGATATCAACGGCACTGTCACTTTGTCTTCATCCACCGAATCAAGCTCTGCCTACTCAAATAGTGGCGTTTTATTTTTAATTGCTGATACATCCGTCAACATTGTCCGCGTTACTCTAACTGATAATGCAACCATTTCTCTGCCTCTATTTGCTCCCTCTGGCAGAAAGGTTTGGACACTCACTGTCTTCGTTAAACAAGATGCG